>NZ_JAWOTK010000017.1:0-66343 GCF_033338855.1 Vibrio sp. Vb0937
CTTTCTAAGCCCTGTTATGAGTGAAGTGGAACGCAGTTTTGTGTGGTTTCTGCAGTCTCGAGCGCTAGTTTTGAGCCCCTGTGCTTAACTTACCAAAGCTTCCTTTATTATTACCTGGAAAATTTATTCACTAGGTTATGTTATTTTCGGGGGAGATTTCTCTGCTTTAGATGTTTTGATTTAGCCATAGGCGCTTATTAATATAAACTCAGCGCATTTAAAACTTTTCAAACATGGATTTTGTTTTGTCGATCTATTTAAGCCAGTGTCTTAAAGTATATTCGCTACTTCTTCCCTCTAACCCTCTCTAACCTTCAAAGCCACCACTACGTACGTATAACGTGAGCGGTATAGGTGCTTTCATAGCTGTGTTTGCTGAGTAAGCAGTTCACCTGGCACATTGACTGAGGAAAAGTCTTCTTTCTGTGGACCTTCGTGTAAGTCACGATAGTTTTAACAATTATCTGGTACTTTTTATTCTAAAGGTGTACGCTTCACATCGAATATTTTTTCGACAGTAAATCATGTTATATCTCTTGTTTAAAAGCTTTGTAAGAAGGCTGAACTCCGTGCAAAAAACGCGATGAAGTGTTGCTCGGAGTCTTAAATTAATCTTCATCAGGTGTTTTATGCTTGAGTAACTTCGCTGAAGTTATACGTAGGAGCTTGTACACCTGATAAAAGAGAAGAGATGGCCGGTGATATTTCATCATCGGCCTTTTTGTATCTGTTAAGCAGCTACAAAGCATTACCCAGTATTGAAATAAGGGCCGGTATTGATCACCGGCCCTTTTTTATTTGGTTGAAAACATGAGTATTTTACAAGTTAAAAATTTGTCTTATCAGTTAGCCGATAAGACATTGTACAACAACGTGACCTTTCGTATTAACGTGGGAGAGAAAGTAGGTATCACCGGAGCGAATGGTGTTGGAAAAAGCACCTTATTGAAACTTCTTTTCGGTGAATTATCTGCAGATAAGGGCTGCATTGAATGGTTACCAAACCTTGAGGTGGGGTATTTAGAGCAACATTTTAAGATCGATAATGCGCTGACGGTTTATGAATGCTTAAAGAGTGCTTTTGAGAACTTATACGCTGCCGAGCAGAAGCTTTGGACTTTGTATCATGCGATGACCGAGTCTCACTCTACATCTCTTTTAAGCCAAGTCGCTCGGCTACAGGCATATTTAGAAGATGAAAACTTCTATGCAATTAATACCAAAATTGAACAAGTTGCTGTAGGTCTTGGCATTTATCAATTTGGCTTAGATACACCGCTTGTCTCGCTAAGTGGCGGTCAAAGGCACAAAGTCCTTTTAGGCAGGTTGTTACTTCGCAACCCCGATGTGTTAATTCTTGATGAGCCGACAAACTATCTTGATGCTCCGCACATTGAATGGCTAGTCACGTTTCTCAATGATTACATTGGCACCGTTTTACTGGTTTCTCATGATGTTGATTTCCTTAATCAAGTCGCGACCAGTATTTGTGATATTGATTATCAAACGGTTCGAAAATACAGCGGCACTTATGTCCAAGCAATGCAGCAAAAGCATCACGATGGTGCTTTGATAGAAAAGCAATATAAGGCTCAGCAAAATGAAATTCGAAAGTTAGAGCAATTTATTGCCAAAAATGGCGCTGGAGTTAACGCGAGTCTTGCTAAAGGGCGTAAGAAAAAACTGGATAAAATCGAATGTATTCAACTGAATCATGTAGAGAAAGTATCGATGTTTGACTTTGCTCACCAGCCCATTGGGCAACAGTATGTGATTGACGCAAAAGCGTTGATGATAGGTTATCAGCAGCCTCTGCTTCCAGTATGTGATATCAAGTTAGCGCGCGGGGAAAAGTTGGTTGTTGCTGGCTTTAACGGCGTGGGTAAGTCGACCTTACTTAAAACCCTGATGGGGAAGATCGAGCCACTCTCTGGTGAGGTGGTATTGGCAAAAGGTGCAATGATTGGTTATTTTTCTCAAGATTTGTCTTGGCGCCATCCTCAGAACACGCCTGAACAGGAGCTGTGCTCTTGTGCGCCAACAATCTCAAGCAAAGAGTCACGCAAGCTATTAGCTCGCTTTGGGATCACGGGGGATAAGACGCAGCGCCACTTAGATACATTGAGCGGTGGTGAGCAAACTCGGGTGAAACTGTGTTGTTTATCGGTTCAGAAATGCCATGTTTTGCTGTTGGACGAACCAACAACACATTTGGATAGCAGCAGCAAAAATGCGCTTAAAGAGGCTCTCCAGCGCTTTTCCGGTAGCGTGATTGTGGTATCTCATGAGAAGGCATTTTTGCAATCTTGGCCTGATAGAGTTTTAGATATTTCGTTGCTCACTTGTGCTGAATCGAAAACAGAACAGGAGGTGGAGCTATGATGCAGTCCATGATCCTATTTCTCGTTGCTTTTCTTGTTGGTGCTGATGAGTTGATGCTTGGATCTATTCTTGAACCCATCGGAAATGATTTAAGTGTTCAACCGAGTCAGGTTACCTTATTTATTACGGCATATAGTTTAGCCATAGCAATTTGTGCTCCTTACTTGGGCCGTTTATCAGACCGAGTTGGGCGTATTCGTATCATGGTGCCTGCTTGCTTTGTATTTGGGGTTGCGTCTATTACGACGGGCATAGTTCATGATTTTGAACTTGCTATTGCAACTCGAGTGATCACTGGTATTGCAAGTGCAGGCATGTTGCCAATTGCATTCGCGTTAGCGGGAGACGCGAAGGGTAATAGAGCGATGCGTCAAATTGTGATGGTTCAGGCGGGATTAACGCTAGGTATGATAACTAGCCCTGCGATCGGAGCATTGTTGACCCAGCTTTTATCATGGCGTGCCGCTTTTATTATTTTGGGCGTTGCGGCTCTTCTTGTCAGTGCTATGAGCGTAGTGTTCATGAAGGACCAGCATGATGAGTCCCAAATGTCAGATGCTCTGCCACCTATAACAGGTGTAATTCATGTTCCTGGCGCGTTGAGGGCGATTTTAGCGATGTGTTTAGCTCTAGGGGGAGGTATTGGTGTATTTAACCTGATAGGCCTTCATATTCGAGATACCAGCGATTTGGCGCTCGGTTGGGTGGGCGCTATTTATGCAGCTCTAGGGATCGTGAGTGTGGTTGGAAATATGTGCGTGGCAAGAGCTTCTCGCTGGCTTGGTAGCTCTCGAGCCGTTATGCGAGTGGCCTTAATGGTGTGCATACCTTGTAGTGCATGGGTGTTCTCAAATGAGATGAGTACGGTGACCGCTTATCTTCCAGCTCTAGTGCTCTGGTCTCTCGCTGGAGGGGTTGGTTCTCCGGCATTACAAGCACATATCGCAAGCTTATCTGATGAATATCGAGGTGTGTTGATGTCTTTTGGAATGAGTATGATGCACTTTGGTGTCGCGATTTGGTCTGCCTTGGCGGGCTTCGCGTATTCTGTAGGCAATGAATGGGTCGCTTTCGTGGCTTTGCTATTGTTTGGCTCAGCAGTAGTTATCTTAAAGCCAGTTGGTAATACTGAACAAAGTGAGCGTTATTCGTAGTGTTTTAGTAGATAAAGAAAAGCCGTTACCTAAAAAGGTAACGGCTTGTTCCAAATACTTTTTGAAAAACGGTCTTAGTTCATGCCGTATTTCTTAAGTTTCTTGCGAAGAGTACCGCGGTTGATACCCATCATAGTTGCTGCGCGAGTTTGGTTACCGCGAGTGTACTGCATGATAGTATCTAGTAGTGGCTGTTCAACTTCAGCTAGAACTAATTCGTATAGTTCTGTTACTTCCTGGCCGTTTAGTTGAGCAAGGTAGTTTTTAAGAGACGCTTTAACAGAGTCACGTAAAGGCTTCTGAGTAATCTGGTCTTGTGACGTTACTGTAGTTACTGTTAATGCTTCTGAAGTCAGATTTTGTTCGAACATATTCGGTCTAGCTCTTCTCTTAATTATGATGCAACGTTATCAAAATAACCTTCTAACGCCTCAATTTGCAGCGGAGCTGCGTCGATAGCGTTGAAGGTACGGCGAAACTCACTTGCCTGTTCATGCTCTTTCAGGTACCACCCAACGTGCTTGCGCGCGATACGTGGACCTAAGAACTCCCCATAAAACTCATGCAGAGCATTTACATGACCAAGCATAATGGTTTTCACTTCCTCAGTTGGAAGTTCCTCCATTGTGGTGCCGTTTTCCAAATAGTGATGGATTTCCTGGAAAATCCAAGGACGACCCTGGGCAGGGCGTCCAATCATTAAAGCGTCCGCACCGGTGTACTCCAGTACAAATTTGGCTTTCTCCGGGCTATCGATATCACCGTTCGCGATAACCGGAATTGAAATCGCCTCTTTTACCGCTTTAATGCTGTCATATTCGGCCTCACCTTTGTACATACATGCTTTCGTTCTGCCATGCAGAGCAAGAGCTTGTATGCCGCAGTTTTCGGCTAATTTAGCGATCTGGACACAGTTCTTGTTGTCTGTATCCCAGCCAGTTCGAGTCTTTAACGTTACAGGAACGTCCACTGCATTCACGACCGCTTTCAAAATCTCTTCGATAATGTTTGGGTATTGAAGCAGAGCAGAGCCCGCTAGCTTCTTATTCACTTTTTTTGCCGGGCAGCCCATGTTGATGTCGATGATTTGTGCACCGTTCTCAACACTGAATTGAGCTGCGTCCGCCATAAGCTGTGGATCGGAACCCGCAATCTGTACAGAGCGAATGCCCGATTCGCCCTCGTGTACCATGCGCTGTTTCGACTTTGACGTTCCCCATAGTTTTGGGTTAGCAGACATCATTTCACTGACGGCCATTCCCGCACCATAGCGAAGACACAACTCGCGAAACGGTCTATCCGTTACACCAGCCATAGGGGCTACGATTAGATTGTTCTTAAGTTGATAGTTTCCGATTTTCAAAACGTCATCACAGTTCTGTACCAGCAAGGGCGCGCATTTTACGCATTTTTTCACTGCGTGAAAAGACTAATATTTGAGCATTTACAAATTGTTTTTGTAAATTGTATGAATTTCAAACAATTAGCTCTGAAAACCTTGTCTAGCCTTGCTTACGACCAGAGATGCGACACCATTCACTTTGCTCAACAATCGGGTCAATGTGAAGCTCGTCACGGTAATAGTTCGCAACATCTTCAGCTTGGGTGTCTAATACGCCAGACATTGCAAGGTCGCCATTTGGTTTAACTAGGCCTTTAATGATTGGTGCTAGTTCACGTAAAGGTCCCGCAAGGATGTTGGCCACAACGACGTCAGCGACGAGACCTTCTGGTTGATTTTGCGGTAAGTAAACTTCTAGTTTGTCTGCAACGCCATTACGCTCAGCATTGTCTTTTGAAGCAAGCAGGGCTTGAGGATCAATGTCGATCCCTATCACTTTTTCAGCGCCCAGTTTGATCGCTGCGATCGCAAGAATACCTGAGCCACAACCGAAGTCGATAACGGTCTTACCGCTTAAGTCCATGCTTTCTAGCCACTCAAGACAAAGTGCTGTTGTAGGGTGAGTACCCGTACCGAATGCAAGGCCTGGATCCAACATAACATTAACAGCGTCAGGATCTGGAATGTCGCGCCAGCTTGGACAAATCCATAAGCGTTCACCAAATTTCATTGGGTGGAAGTTTTCCATCCATTCGCGTTCCCAGTCTTTATCTTCAAGCTGTTCTACTTTGTAAGCAAAATTGTCAGCCAGCATATTGCTCGCTTTAATTTGGTCGATGATGAAGTTAGTGTCTGCTTCTGCATCATACAGTGCCAGAATATCAGTATCGCCCCATAAGCGAGTTTCGCCAGGTAGAGGTTCGAATACAGGTGTATCCTGCGCGTCTAAGAATGTAACAGACAGCGCGCCAGTCTCTTCCATTAGCATATCGCCGATTTGCTCAGCGTTTTCATTGGTCGCGTTGAGTTTGATTTGAATCCAAGGCATTGGTTTTTGCTCTTAAAGTGAATGAAGTGGCGCAGAGTTTACCAGAACTCTACGATTTGTTTGAGTATATACCCAAATAAGCCGATTTATATGTTGAGCCCTTTGCGTACATATAAAACAAAAATGCCCACGGGAGTGGGCATTTTTTAAGACGTTTGCTTAGGTTTATTGTAAGCCAAGCTTCTTCTCTAGGTAGTGGATGTTTGCACCACCGTGTTGGAAGTTTTCGTCATTCATGATGGAGAATTGCAGTGGTACGTTAGTTTTGATGCCTTCGATGATCATCTCACCCAGTGCGTTCTTCATACGTGCAATCGCTACATCACGGTTCTCACCGTAAGTGATCAGTTTACCAATCATTGAATCGTAATGAGGTGGTACTGTGTAGCCTGTGTAGATATGAGATTCCCAACGTACACCCATACCGCCAGGAGCGTGGAAACGCTCGATCTTACCCGGAGATGGTAGGAAGCGCTCAGGGTCTTCTGCGTTGATACGACACTCAATCGCATGGCCACGGATCTTAATATCATCTTGAGTGAATGACAGAGGCTGACCCGCTGCAACACGAAGCTGTTCTTTGATTAGGTCGATGCCAGTAACCATCTCTGTTACTGGGTGCTCTACCTGAATACGAGTGTTCATTTCGATGAAGTAGAACTCACCGTTCTCGTATAGGAATTCAAACGTACCTGCGCCGCGGTAACCGATCTCGATACATGCACGAGTACAGCGTTCACCGATGTACTTACGCATTTCTTCGGTGATACCAGGTGCTGGAGCTTCTTCCACTACTTTTTGGTGACGACGTTGCATTGAACAGTCACGCTCACCAAGGTGGATTGCGCCGCCTTGACCGTCAGCAATAACCTGAACTTCAACGTGACGAGGGTTTTCTAGGAATTTCTCCATGTAAACCATGTCATTGTTGAACGCCGCTTTTGCTTCAGCACGTGTCATTGCAATGGCTTGGATAAGGTCTTTCTCTGCGCGAACAACACGCATACCACGACCGCCGCCGCCGCCAGATGCTTTGATGATTACTGGGTAACCAATGCGCTTAGCAAATGCTTTGTTTTTCTCTTCGTCATTGTCTAGAGGGCCGTCAGAACCCGGTACACAAGGAACGCCTGCTTTCTTCATTGCATTGATAGCAGATACTTTATCGCCCATTAGGCGGATAGTGTCTGCCTTTGGACCAACGAAGATGAAACCACTGCGCTCAACTTGCTCTGCGAAGTCTGCGTTCTCAGACAGGAAGCCGTAACCTGGGTGGATAGCCACAGCGCCAGTCACTTCAGCTGCAGAAATGATGCGTGGAATGTTTAGGTAGCTGTCGATACCACGAGCAGGGCCGATACATACGGTTTCGTCTGCGAGTAGTACGTGCTTAAGATCGCGGTCCGCTGTTGAGTGAACAGCGACGGTCTTAATACCTAATTCTTTACAAGCGCGAAGAATACGAAGTGCAATTTCACCTCGGTTCGCGATGACTACTTTGTCTAGCATAAGGCAAGCCCCGCTTATTCGATTACAACAAGAGGTTGGTCGAATTCAACTGGTTGGCCGTCTTCAGCTAGGATTGCTGTAACAACGCCAGATTTGTCCGCTTCGATTTGGTTCATCATTTTCATTGCTTCAACAATACATAGAGTATCGCCAGCATTTACTTTCTGACCCACTTCTACGAATGCTTTAGAGTCTGGGCTTGGAGAGCGGTAGAAAGTACCAACCATTGGAGAAAGAACTTGGTGACCTGCAGGTGTTGCTGCTGGAGCTTCTGCTGCTGGCGCTTCCGCTACTGGTGCCGCTGCTACTGGAGCAGGTGCCGCCGCTGGAGCTGCTGCGTAGTGAATTGGTGCTTGAGGGGCTGCAGTGCCATGACGGCTGATGCGCACTGACTCTTCACCTTCAGAGATCTCTAGCTCAGCAATGCCAGACTCTTCAACTAACTCAATTAGCTTCTTGATTTTACGAATATCCATCTTTTCTTTCTCTTTTATCTTGTGATTAAGACAACCCTCGTAGGGTTGCAGAGTGTTAGGGTTACTTTGCCTGTAGCTTATTGATCGCTGCAGACAGAGCAAATTCATAACCTTGTGCGCCTAAACCGCAAATCACACCCTCTGCTTTATCTGACAGATAAGAGTGATGACGGAATGGTTCACGTGCGTGCACATTTGATAAGTGCACCTCAATAAATGGGATGGCGACGCCAAGTAATGCATCTCGCAGCGCCACACTAGTATGAGTGAAAGCCGCTGGATTGATGATGATGAAGTCAATCTTGCCATAGGCAGCGTGAATGGCTTCAATCAGTTCGTACTCACGATTTGATTGTAGGTGTTCCAGTTCTACCCCAGCGTTATGGGCTTGCTCTGTAAGAGTATCCACAACTTGAGCTAAGGTACTGTGACCATAGTGTGTCGGTTCGCGCAGACCCAATAGATTAAGATTTGGTCCGTTTAGAACAAGAATCCGTGACTTTGCAGACATTGTGTTGCTATCTTCCCTTATCGTGAGTGGAACGTTTATATTCCCAAATATACGATAGTTCAGCACGATTTTTTTGTTAAAACCGAGCAAATTTTAAAAAATCGACCAAGATTATAGCTAATTCATAGCAATTAGCAGCAATTTACTGGTCTAATCTCCTAATAGCCACTCTCGTTTCTGTAACCAAGTTAACAAAAACAACATAATTGCCATATTTTTTGTGTGGCCAATTTGTGCACTAAAGCAAAAAACCGCCATGAGTGATGGCGGTTTTTAAAGTGCTTTTAAAACAGTTGGTTGAATTTATGCCAATTCTGCTTTCTCTGCGATAAGTTTATCTACAACGCTCGGATCGGCAAGCGTTGATGTGTCTCCGAGGTTGCTGGTATCACCCGTTGCAATTTTACGCAGGATTCGACGCATGATCTTACCAGAACGAGTCTTCGGTAAGGAATCCGTCCAGTGCAGTACATCTGGTGTTGCAATTGGACCAATTTCTTTACGCACCCAATCTTTCACTTCTTTGTGTAGCTCTGCTGACGGGAATTCACCATCGTTCAAGGTAATGTAAGCGTAGATAGCTTGGCCTTTGATATCATGCGGAATGCCCACAATAGCGGCCTCAGCAATTTTATGATGTGCGACAAGAGCCGATTCTATTTCAGCGGTACCCATGCGGTGACCCGACACGTTTAGTACGTCATCAACACGGCCCGTGATCCAGTAGTAACCGTCTTCGTCACGACGAGCCCCATCACTAGTAAAGTACATTCCCTTGAAGGTTGAGAAGTAGGTCTGTTCAAAGCGCTCGTGGTCGCCATAAACAGTACGCATCTGACCTGGCCATGAATCAAGGATCACCAAGTTACCTTCTGCTGCGGTTTCTTCAATGATGTTGCCGATGTTATCAACCAGTGCAGGTTGGACTCCGAAGAATGGTCGAGTTGCTGAGCCTGGTTTTAAATCTGTTGCGCCTGGTAGTGGTGCAATTAAGATACCGCCGGTCTCTGTTTGCCACCAAGTATCAACGATAGGCGAGCTCTCATTACCAATCGTTTTGTAGTACCACTCCCACGCTTCAGGGTTGATAGGCTCACCTACTGAACCCATCACACGTAAGCTTGAACGTGATGTCCCTGCTACCGCTTCGTTACCTTTTGCCATTAGTGCACGAATAGCGGTTGGCGCAGTGTAGAGAATGTTCACTTGGTGCTTATCAACCACTTCACTCATACGAGCCGTGCTTGGGTAGTTTGGAACACCTTCAAACAGAATGGTTTTGGCCCCGTTCGCTAGTGGACCATAAATTAGGTAAGTATGGCCTGTAATCCAGCCCACATCCGCGGTACACCAGAAGGTTTCACCTGGTTGATAATCGAAGACATATTTAAAGGTCATTGCCGCGTAGACGAGGTAACCGCCTGTAGTATGTAGTACGCCTTTAGGTTTACCTGTCGAGCCAGATGTGTAGAGGATGAACAGCGGGTCTTCGGCTTTCATCTCTTCTGGTGGGCAAACGTCAGAAACGTTGGCTGTTGCTTCGTGCCACCAAACATCACGGTGTTCATGCCATTCAACATCACCACCTGTACGTTTAAGCACGACGACTTTACTGATGGTTTTCACGTCTGGGTTGGTTAGTGCTTCATCCACGTTCTTTTTCAGTGGAACAGCGCGTCCGCCACGTACGCCTTCGTCAGCGGTGATCACGACTTTAGCGTCAGAGTCGATGATACGGCCGGATAGTGCTTCTGGTGAGAAACCGCCAAATACTACGGTGTGAACCGCACCAATACGGGTACAAGCGAGCATAGCCACTGCGGCTTCTGGCACCATTGGCATGTATAGACACACCACGTCGCCCTTGCGTACGCCTTGCTCTTTCAATGCGTTGGAGAATTTACACACTTCTTTGTGTAGTTCGTTGAAAGTGAGTGTTTTGTCGTCGGCTGGATCATCGCCTTCCCAAATGATGGCGACGTCGTCCCCGTGTTCTGCGAGATGACGGTCAATACAGTTAGCCGAGACGTTCAGTGTGCCATCTTCAAACCAGCGAATATCAACATGGCCAGTGTCGAAAGAAGTGCTTTTTACTTTGGTGAAAGGTTTGATCCAATCAACGATTTTGCCGTGTTCGTTCCAGAAGCCCTCTGGATCGGTTACCGACTGCTGATACATGGCTAAGTAAGTATCATTATCCGCGTGTGTATGAGTTTTAATATTTTCTTTTACCGGATAAACGTGGGCTTCGCTCATGGCTTCTCTCCTTGTGCCTTATTTCTCGGCCTTACACCAATCTAGATAAGATTTTGAATATATTTTTGTAGGGCTGTTTTTTGGTTCTAAATAACGTGGTCGTGGTAATGACGACGTTGTGCTTATAACTGTCAGTCACCGCGCGTATTTCCACAATTAGACTTTAGGATGAGAGTGATAGAAGCGCCGGGAAATCGCTGAAACAAAAGTATTTCTGGGAGCTAGGTCAACTGATTTTTATGTATACGGTGCGGTTAGGTTGGGTAAATCGCCTTTCGTTAAGCGGACAAAGACCAAAGCGGCAGAAATCGCGTCTTGCAAGGCGTCGTGTTTGTCTTGGATAGGAAGTTCGAGGTGTTTACAAATGGCATCCAGACTTAAGTCGAAGTAGGCATTCGGCAAATGTCGTTCCAACTTATCGTGATAAATCTGACTGACCTCGATGAGTGGGTTAGGAAGTGGGAAGCCAAGTTGCCGCAAACAAGCAAGGTCTAAGATCTTTTTATCGTAACGAATGTGATAGCCCACAAGTGGTCGGTTGCCGATAAAGTCGAGCAGCTCGAGCAGCGCCTCTTTTTCACTGATGCCATCGACTAAGTCTTGGTGGCGAATTCGATGGATCTTGACCGAGCCTGAGTCGAGCGATTGCGGCGCGCGTAAGCGGACTTCAAATGGTTGACTGGTGATGATGCGGTTGTCGATGATCTTGGTGGCTGCAATAGTCACCAGCTCGGCGCGATTTGGGTCAAGGCTGGTGGTTTCGCAGTCAAGAGAGACGTATTCTGTTTTATCTGGCGTGCAAAACAGCGACTGATAAGGCGAACCTTTCAATTTGTAGTACCAGTATTTGCGTTGTAACCAGTTCATTGCTTACGCCTCTGTGATTTATGAAAATCAGGGTTAATCACGAATTTGATAATGGAAGCCTAAAAATTGCTTAAATTTCTTCACCACATGTAAGCCGTGGCGAAGCAAATCACGCTCAGTTCTATCCAGTTGTTTAATATCAATGTTATTCAACGCTTCTTGCTTTTTGAGTTGCTGATTAAGGCGAAGTTTAAAGAACAATTTTAGTGCTTCGTTGAGATTATCTGCTGTTTCGGGTTCTAAGATGCGCTTATTTCTCAGAGCTTCAATGCGTTCAAACGTGTTCTTCTCTTCAATGGCATACTCCAAAGACAAGGCGCGAATGCCGTGTACAATTGGGAAAATACCGCCGCGTTTAATGTCCAATCCGTCTTTAGCACTTTTTACGTTGCCAAATAGAGTTAGGGGCACCGAAAACTGCAAGGCAGGGCGAGTAAAGTCAGACAATATCAACATGCGATCTTTCATTGTGTCACGAAGATGCGCCGCAATTGGAGCCAGCAGATCGCAATTCCCAGCAACAGCATGGGCGTCACTGAAAATGGCTAAGTCCATGATTTGTTCTGGTTCGGCTTTAGCTATCCAGTGGTTTAGGGTGCTTATCCATTCTTGCTGTGTTTTGACCCACTTTGGGTTGTTAACCATCACTTTGCCAGGGCAAAGTGGATAACCGAGCTGTTGTAGGGTGTGTGTGAAGGATTGCATCACTTGTTCGCAATGAGGCCATTCCAGACCATCTTGAATAATCAGGGCATTGTCTTGATCGGTTTTGAGAATTTGCTCTCCTCGGCCTTCAGAGCCGAGTACGATCAAGCAACAATGGTCGTGCAAGGCTGGTGGTATTACTAACTCGAACGCTTTCTCGATAATTTGCTCGTTTACGGCTGAGATCAGCTCCATGATGAAGCGAGTGCGGATGCCGTTTTTCAATAAGCTCTCGACCAATTGACGTTGGCGGTTTGAGGCCAAAGCGAGCTCTTCCACGCTGCTTGCTCGAGCAATACTGAGCGTTAACACGTGAGAGTGGGTTGAGAACGCGCTAAGAATTTGGGTCATATCCAGCATGCCAACGGCTCTGTTACCTTCACATACCATGAGGCGTTTCATTCTGTTTCTGGTCATTGTGATCATGGCGTTGAATAGAAAGTCACCATCATCAACGTGATAAACAGGAAAGCTCGCGATCTCACCCACTGGTGTGTCGAGCGCGCAACCATCTATCATCACAGAATGCAGCATATTAGTACGAGTCACTATTGCGTACGGGTGGGCTGATGGCCATTTTTCCAATCGTGGATCATCGCCATGGAGTTGAACCAATGCAGCGTCAATCCCATTTTCTTTTAAGGCACGCGTTACCTCGTGAATTGGTGTATTTGGTTCAAGGATCATCGGTGGGTGATAAATGCTGCGGTCAACTTTAGTGAGAATAAACTCCGCTAAGTTTTGCTGTTGATGGGCCGCTTCGATGAGCTCTTGCCGTTTCGATAAATTGTTATCGAAATAGGCTGCAAACTGGCCATTTTCGTTGTAAAGGGCAAGGAAAACTTCTTTCGGCAGTAGGTAAGAGAGCGTGTCCTCAAGCGCGATGTAGTGATGACGTACCTTGTCTTCAAGTAACGAGCGTACATCGAACATATCGTCGTTGGCATAATGTGCGAACACTTCCTGTTGATCGTTGGAGCGCTCTTCTACCGCGCCTTTGATCAGAATATGTAAGTGGGGGTTCTTCTGTCCGCAGGATAAAATAACATCTCGAGCTCGATAGTAGGCGACGTCCAGAGACGATCGCAGTCGCGTTTGTTGTGCTTCAGTTAAGCGATCGAACGGTGGAGATTGCATGTTAAATTTGTCAGGCATGAGAACACCCAATAATGATGGAAGGAACACTCTCTAAGTCTGACAAATTTCTTACCGGAAGCCAGACGACTTTGGTCTAAATTACGATGTTTTCGCATGAAGATGCCAAATGTCGCAAAGTTAGTATTCCATCGAGGAAACGATAAGTTTCTTATTCTTCCCTTTTTATAATACGCATGGCGATCCATAATTCCCGGCTCGAACGTTGGTGTTCCCGTTTTAGGATATTAGTAATGTTGAAACCTTCTCCGTATGGCTGGATTTCCCAGTACTTTCTCGGATTCTTCTTTGCGTATGGCGTGTATCTGCCATTTTGGTCACTTTGGTTTAAGGATCAGGGCGTATCTTCGACAGATATCGGTTTGCTGGTCGGGTTAGGCCTTGCGACACGTTGTGTTGCCAATATCGTGATCACCCCACGAGTACACAAAGTCGAACATCTTATGCCTGCTTTACGTTGGTTGAGTTTCGCTGCCCTCCTTTTTGTTGGATTTCACTTTTTTACGGGTGGTAGCTTTTGGTTAATGGCACTAGCGACAGTGTTGTTCAATCTTTGTTGTGGACCGATTATTCCGTTGTCGGACGCGATGGCAAATTACTACGCTCGCCTGAAAATGCTCGATTATGGCCGCACGCGGCTATGGGGTTCGATTGCCTTTATCGCAGGCTCGACGGCAGTGGGCTACCTGGTGGCTGAATTTGGCTCCGATATGATCTTGTACACTGCGATGTTCGGCGTGTTTATCTCGTTGCTGTTTGCTATGCGACCGACTAACCCAATGCCTGTAACGCACGGTGGGCAAAGCGCAGAACGTCCAAAGCTGACCGCTCTTTTGACCGACAAGCCGATACTAAAATTCTTAGTGTTGGTGTCACTAATTCAGGGCAGTCATGCGGCTTACTACGGCTTTAGTGCGATTCACTGGAAGGCCGCTGGTCACTCGGAAGATGTCATTGGCTACTTGTGGAGCTTAGGAGTAGCCGCAGAAGTGGCAGTGTTTGCATTGAGTAAGCGCTTATTCGTAGGTTGGTCAATACGCGCGCTGTTTATTGCTGCTGCCGTTGGTGTAATGATGCGTTGGGGTATTACGGCGTCGACAACATCAATTATTGCTTTGGTGGTTGTTCAACTATTGCATGGTGTGACTTTCGCTACCGCGCACATTGCCGCGATCCAATATATCCAAAACTCCGAAGAAAATAAGATCGTAGCGTTGCAAGCGTTGTATAACGCGATTCCGTTGGGCGCATTTATCGCGTTAATGACCGTATTGAGTGGCTGGGGTTATGAGCACTGGGGACCGCTTGTGTTCTGGGGCATGGCCGCGATGGGGTTATTGGCTCTGTTCATCAAGCTTGATTCGCAAGACCCACATCAGGTGGTTGATGTATCAGACAAGCCACTTGAAACACAGAATTAGACTTATGTAACAAAGGTTAAAAACTAAGCTTTGTCTCCGTTATCAAAGCAGTGTTAAATGAAACCTCTCCCTCATGGAGAGGTTTTTTTATTCTCTTGCTTTAAAAGTAGCAAGAAAGGCAAGAAAGGATATCGGATGCAAGGATGGCTGGTGGTTCCCGTTTCTTTAGCGTATTTGGGAGCTTTATTTATCATCGCGTGGTACGGCGACATTCAGAAAAGGTGGCTAGCGCGCTGGCGGCCTTGGATTTATAGTCTTTCCATTGCGGTGTACTGTACATCATGGACCTTCTACGGCACGGTCGGGCAGGCCAGCAGTAATCCTTGGTCTTTCTTGCCCATCTATATTGCCCCCATTTTAGTGTTTACCATCGGATGGCGCGTTTTAGCTCGGCTTATTTTGATTGCTAAACGGGAACACATCACGTCGATTGCTGACTTTATCGGAGCACGCTACGGTAAATCCCAAGGTTTGGCCGTGGTTGTTACGCTCATAGCGGTTGCGGGAATTTTGCCGTACATCGCTTTACAGCTGCGTGGTATCACTATGGGGCTTGAAATCATTGCTCCAGAGCTGGCTACTGATTTTGGTTATCAAAACGATAGCGTGTCGTGGTTTGTTGTGGTCGCATTGGCGATTTTTACGATGCTATTCGGTACCCGCCACATTGATAACACGGAACACCATCGTGGGATGATGATGGCAATTGCCTTCGAATCCATTATCAAACTGCTGGCTTTTTTAGTTGTTGGTGTCTTCATTGTTTGGTTGGCGATGAACACCGAGAGTTTGAGCTTACTTGATGTTGCCGCGCAGACGTATCAGTCACCAAATATCCCGACTATATTGATTCATACTGTACTGACCATGCTGGCGATCGTTTGCCTTCCGCGACAATTCCATACGATGGTGGTAGAAAATGAACGTGCTCAAGATTTGCATGTGGCTCGTTGGTTGTTCCCCATTTATCTGATCTTAATGGGGATTTTTGTTTTACCTATTGCGTGGGTAGGGCAAGGTCTCTTGAGTGGCGCTTCGCCTGATACTTATGTCATCAGTGTGCCGATGTCGGTAGGGGCGAGTGAAATCGCCTTGCTTGCGTTTTTAGGCGGTACTTCAGCGGCAAGCGGCATGGTTATCGTATCGACGATTGCCTTAGCGATCATGGTCTCGAATGACTTGGTTATGCCATTGCTATTGCGTCGCATGCGACTGACGCAGCGTAACCACCACCATTTTTCTGAATTATTACTGCGGATCCGCCGTGGTTTGATTTTAGTTTTGTTGATTGGCGCGTGGTGTTTCTATCAAGCGTTGGACACCATTCATTCACTTTCTGCTATCGGCTTTCTCTCGTTCGCGGCTATCACGCAATTCGCTCCTGCGCTGGTTGGCGGTATGTATTGGCGTCAAGGGAATAAGAAAGGTGTGTATGTTGGCCTCGCGGTGGGTTTTGCTACCTGGCTGATTACGTTAATGAGCCAAACAGACATGCTTGCCGGAGACGCCAGTAATAACTTCCTGATCTGGTTGATTACACCACCAGAGGTATTGGCTAGTTTTGATATCGCGATTTCAGATTGGGGGATGATCCTCAGCGTGGTCGCTAATGCAGTGTGTTTTGTTGTGGTTTCTATGGCTACCCGACCAAGCCTAAGTGAGCGCTTACAATCGGCATCATTCGTTGGTACACCGTTGCCTGAAAGCGAAAATATGAGTCTGTACCAGAGCCGCGTTACGGTTGCAGAACTGGAAATGCTAGCGTCCAGATTTGTAGGACGAACGCGAGTTAAAGCGGCGTTTCAAGCCTACTGGAGCCAGCAACGAGAAGAGTTAATGCCGAATCAACAAGCGCCATCTTCTCTGATTCGGCATACGGAGCGTGTGCTAGCAGGGGTATTTGGAGCATCTTCTGCTAAGTTAGTACTTACTTCCGCTCTGCAAGGAAGAAACATGCAGCTTGAAGAGGTGGCGACTATCGTCGATGAAGCCTCTGAACTGTACGATTTTAGTCGGGGTTTACTCCAAGGCGCGATTGAGCATATTGGACAAGGTATTGCGGTCGTCGATAAGCAACTACGCTTGGTAGCGTGGAACCAACGCTATTTAGAACTCTTTGAATTTCCGCCAGGCCTGATTCAAGTAGGTCGACCGATTGCGGATGTGATTCGGCACAATGCAGAGCAGGGGTTGTGTGGCCCTGGTGACCCTGATGACCACGTTCGTCGCCGTGTTTATCACCTTGAGCAAGGAACTCGGCACACCTCTTCTCGGGTTCGTCCCGATGGTCGCGTGATAGAGGTGCAAGGTAACCCAATGCCAGGTGGTGGCTTTGTGATGAGCTTTACCGACATCACCGTATTCCGTGATGCAGAGCAAGCACTGAAAGACGCCAACGAGACATTGGAAGAAAGGGTACGTCTGCGGACTCGAGAATTAGAACAACTTAACAAGCAGCTGGTGGAAGCGACGCAGCGCTCGGATTTGGAATCGAAGTCCAAATCACGGTTCTTGGCGGCAGTAAGCCATGACTTGATGCAACCGCTCAACGCGGCGCGTCTATTCGCATCTTCACTATCGGAAGTCGCCAAAGACAGCGAAGCCAAAAAGCTGTCAGCACACATTGAAAGTGCTTTAGAGGCTGCCGAAGACTTAATTGGAGATTTGCTGGATATCTCGCGTTTGGAATCGGGCAAGTTGGAAGTCAACGTGCATGGCTTTGCGTTAAATGATGTGTTATCGAATTTGAATGCTGAGTTTAGTGCGTTAGCCAAACAGCAAGGTATAGAGTTCACCATGATTCCGTCCTCACTCATGGTTAAGTCGGATCCCAAACTGCTGCGCCGTGTGGTGCAAAACTTCCTGACCAATGCGTTTCGTTATAACCCGAATGGCAAAGTCGCACTCGGTGTTCGCCGCGTGAAAGGGCGAGTGCGTATTGATGTATGGGATAATGGAGTGGGGATTGAAGAAGAGAAGCAGCAAGAGATTTTTGAAGAGTTTAATCGCGGAACTCAAGTTCGTTCCGACCAAGGTCTCGGACTTGGTTTGGCGATTTCGAAAGGAATTGCTCAGGTACTTGGGCATGAAATTTCGATGCGCTCTTGGGTTGGAAAAGGCAGTGTTTTTTCCATCACCCTAGATAAAGCTGATCATGTTCAGCCTCATCCAGTTCACGTGGCAATGAGTAAGCAATCTGAACTTGGTCATCTGAGAATCCTATGTGTCGATAATGAGCCTGACATTCTAGTCGGCATGGAAAACTTACTTTCCCGATGGGGCTGCGATACACGAGTTGCGATTGATTTAGTTGAAAGTCTACAAGCGCTTGAGGATGGTTGGATTCCGGATGTAATTTTCTCCGATTACCGACTTGATGATGGTCGTACTGGTTTAGAAGTGCTACAGCAATGCCGCCTGAGATTAGGCCACAGCTTTGAAGGCGTCATCATCAGTGCAGATCGTACCGATGATATGCTTGATGGCATCAAAGCAAATGGGTTCAGCTTTATTGCTAAGCCAGTTAAGCCGCTTAAGCTGCGTTCGGTGCTCAATCGAGTCGCTTAGGATTGGAGTGTTTGAAAAATAGCTATAAAAAGAGACCTCCGAATGGAGGTCTCGATGTTTGTAATCTTAGTTGATAGGCTGAGTTTGCCGTTTATTCTGCGACGCCGCCTTGGGTCAGTTTGGCTGGATTAAGCAATCGCTCTAGTGTGGCTCTATCCAAATCAGTTTCTTCTTCCGCGACATCAATAATCGCGCGTCCCTGTTTGTAGGCTTTTTTCGCGACTTCTGCCGCTTTTAGGTAACCAATGACCGGGTTGAGAGCCGTGACCAAAATTGGGTTTTTGGCGAGTGCAACATCCAAGTTATCTTGGCGAACTTCAAACGTCGCAATGGCTTTGTCAGCTAAAGCGGTTGCGCTGTTAGAGAGTAAATCGATGCTCTCCAATACGTTATGAGCAATAACTGGCAGCATGACGTTAAGCTGGAAGTTGCCCGCTTGGCCTGCGACGGTTATGGTGGTGTCATTACCAATGACTTGCGCTGATGCCATAGCTGCGGCTTCTGGGATCACAGGATTTACTTTGCCAGGCATGATGGAAGAACCCGGTTGCAAGCCTTGTAATTCAATCTCACCTAAACCAGCCAATGGGCCTGAATTCATCCAACGAAGATCGTTTGCGATCTTCATGATCGCAACTGCTGCTGTTTTGAGCTGTCCCGACAGAGCGACGATCGCATCTTGACTGCTTAAATTGAAAAAGAAGTTATCACTGGCCGTGAACTGAATACGAGTTGACTGGGTTAGGTTGCTAGCGAATAAGTCTGCAAAGCGTGGATCGGCATTGATCCCCGTTCCAACTGCCGTACCACCTTGGGCTAAGGCTTTTACAGCAGGAAGAGCTTGTTCAATCGCTTGTTTTGCATGCTCGATTTGGAACTGCCAACCGCCAAGTTCTTGAGCAAAGGTAATTGGCATCGCGTCCATTAAGTGGGTGCGACCGGTTTTTACAACATTTTTCAATGCTCGCTGCTTAGACTCTAGTGTTTGGCTGAGGTGTGACAGTGCCGGGAAGAGCTGGTTTTCGATGGCTAATGCTGCGCTAACTTGAATGGCCGTTGGTACCACATCGTTACTGCTTTGCCCCATGTTGACGTGATCATTAGGGCTGACAGTGCCGCCTAGATGCTGGGAGGCCAGTGTTGCAATCACTTCATTCGCATTCATATTTGAGCTAGTGCCTGATCCCGTTTGAAACACGTCAATTGGGAATTGCTCAATATGATTGCCTTCGATAATTGCTTGAGCTGCGTCAGCAATCGCGTTGGCAATATCTCCTTCAAGCAGCCCTAGCTGTGCGTTGGTGAGTGCCGCAGTCTGCTTGATGTGTGCTAACGCTTTGATAAAACCAGATGGCATTTTATGTTGACTGAATGAGAAGTTATCGACGGCGCGTTGAGTCTGAGCTTGGTAGAGAGCATCTGCAGGGACCGTTACTTCGCCCATACTGTCAGTTTCTATGCGGAATTCGGTGCTCATGGTAGGGATCCTTTTGGTTAATCGAGTGAGATTTGAATCAGGCGTAATTGTTGTTGTAGTGCGAGAAATTTCACGTCGCCTTGTTCAAACTGGTAGTAATAGCGTTTGAGGCAGAATAATGGCGTATGGATAGAATCGAGACAGACACGACGGAAGATACGACTGCGAGTTGAGTCTTGAATTGCGTCTAGTAAATGGAAATAAACCTGACGTAAAAACAGCTCACACAACAATAGATTTTCTTCATCGGCATCGTGTTCATAACAAGAAGACAACACCATTCCCCAATGAATATAGTCATGAATCACGTCTGGCTCAAAGCCATGTGGTGCGGCGAGAAGGAATCTATCTTGGGCTTTAAAAAATGCGTTAAAGATGTCCCGTTTGTTGTCCATAACCACCTCTCATTAAATGTAATGATAATTATTATCAATTAACTTGTGAGTTGGCAACCCTTTTTAGAGTAAGAGGTTGTTGAAGAAAGACTTACGGAAACAAAAGCCGACGCAAAGGCGTCGGCTGAGTAGGAATTCATTTATGCTGAGTGAAACTAAGTCACTGTCGTTTGAATACCGGTGAATTAGCTTGTCGCCGTTATTCAGTAAATAAGGTTTCGTACTTCACAAATGCGGTTTGTGTTTCACCATAATACAGTGTGCCGCCTGATTGAATGACGACTCTTAACCAGCTTTCTGCAGATGCAGGCTTTGGTAAGGTGATGTACCAGCTTTGGCCTGCTTGATCGGCGGGCTTCATATCAATCGGTTGAGCGTTTTTCTCTTTGTCACTCACAATAGAAACTTTAACCCCTTCGAGTGGGTAAGCGGCGTTGAGTGACAATTCTAAGTTATTTTTAGTGAGTTTTTCCGAGCGAAATTTCACTTTAAAATCGCCATTTTCCATATCACAAAGACCACTGGTGTAACGACAATTAGACTTACTCGCGAGTTTGTAAGTTTCTCCTTCTTGCGCCGCGTGGGGCTTCTCGCTGAGGGCCATATCGGTACCGAAGTAAGCGATCAAAGAGAGAACTGGCGCAATCAGTAGAGCGAGAATAAAGTGCTTGTTTTTGAACATCTTGGCTTCCTTGCAACGACATACTGCGAATATGGTAACTGAAAAGTGAGAATAAAAAAGCCCCGGACGGCTGGTTCCAAACGGGGCTTTTGTGGTTTTGATTAGTTTTTAGTGATCCACTGCGCTACCAGCACCTACTGGTACGCGAACGTGTTCGACTAGGTCTTTTACTTCTTGTGGCGTTTCTGCAGTTACTTTGGATACAGCGAATGCAACAATGAAGTTAAATAGTGCGCCGATAGCACCAAACGCGTTTGGCTCAATACCCAGGAACCAGTTTGTTCCCCAGCTTTCTAGATATTTCCAATCAGCAACGAAAAGGATGCCTTTGTGTTGGAATACGTAGAACAGCGTAATACTGATACCTGCAATCATACCGGCGATTGCGCCTTCTTTGTTGATGCTCTTGCTGAAGATGCCCATCATCAATGCAGGGAAGATGGATGAAGCGGCAAGACCAAAGGCGAGTGCTACCGTACCTGCGGCAAATCCAGGCGGATTTAGACCGAGATAGCCTGCGGCTGCTATCGCTACTGCCATTGATATTCGACTAGCAAGTAGCTCTTTTTTCTCGGATATGTTCGGATTGATAACCCCTTTGATTAAGTCATGGGAAATAGCTGAAGAAATGGCGAGTAGTAAACCTGCTGCGGTAGATAGTGCAGCTGCAAGACCACCTGCTGCCACAAGTGCAATCACCCAGTTTGGTAGTTTAGCGATCTCTGGGTTAGCCAATACCATGATGTCGTTATCAACGCGCAGTTCGTTGGTGGACGCATCTGAAGTGTATTGGATATTGCCATCGCCATTTTTATCGTCAAAACCGAGTAGTCCAGTTGTTTCCCAGTTTTTGAACCACGCAGGACGCTCGTCATACGCTAGGTGCTGACCCGGAGCTGGATTTACCGTATTCATTAGGTTGAGACGAGCCATCGCTGATACCGCTGGTGCTGTAGTGTAAAGGATTGCGATGAAGATCAGAGCCCAGCCTGCTGATGTACGTGCGTCGCGAACCTTCGGCACGGTAAAGAAACGGATAATTACGTGTGGTAGACCGGCTGTACCAATCATCAGTGACATGGTGTAGACAAACATATTAAGTGTGTCGCCACGTACTTGGGTCGTGTATTCACTGAATCCGAGTTCGGTCACAACTTGGTCAAGCCGATCGAGTAGATAGACATCGGTACCAGCCATGGTACTCCCCAGACCAATTTGTGGGATTGGGTTACCAGTGAGTTGCAGAGAGATAAAGATTGCAGGGATAGTGTAAGCAAGAATGAGTACGCAATATTGAGCAATCTGCGTGTAAGTGATGCCTTTCATGCCGCCAAGAACCGCGTACATGAAAACGATACACATACCAATTAATAGGCCAGTGGAGTAGTCCACTTCTAAGAAGCGACCAAACGCAACACCTACGCCTTTCATCTGACCGATAACATAAGTCACTGATGCGATGATAAGACAAACAACCGCTACGATACGTGCGGTATTGGAGTAAAAGCGTTCACCAACAAACTCTGGCACCGTAAACTTCCCAAATTTGCGTAGGTAAGGTGCTAGCAACAGCGCAAGCAGAACGTAACCACCAGTCCAACCCATTAGAAATACTGAGCCGCCATAGCCCATGAAGGCAATTAAGCCTGCCATTGAGATAAACGACGCTGCGGACATCCAATCGGCTGCGGTTGCCATACCGTTTGCAATCGGGTTTACACCGCCACCAGCAACATAAAACTCTTTGGTTGAGCCGGCGCGAGCCCAAATAGCAATCCCGATGTACAGGATGAACGTGGCGCCAACGACCAGGTAGGTAATAGTTTTCAAATCCATCTGAGTGACTCCTTATTCGTCCACGCCGAATTCACGGTCAATTTGGCGCATCTTCCATGCGTAATAGAAAATAATTCCTAGGAAGGCATAGATGGAGCCTTGTTGAGCAAACCAGAAACCGAGTTTGTAACCGCCTAGTTGAAATTGATTTAGTACGTCGACAAATAAAATGCCGCAGCCGAAAGACACGACGAACCAGATGACCATTAGGCCGATCATGAGCTTCACGTTTTTGTCCCAATAGGCTTTGGCTCTTTCTTCGCTTTCAAATGCCATTGCCGTCTCCTTACGATTGGTATTGTTGTTAATGAAATGTTTCAGTATGTACATTAGCAAGGTGTTGGCAATAACTCTTTTCAACTTTAGTCGGGGTGTTAAAAATGAAGAACCCCCATATTATGGGCTTTTGCAGCGAACAAAGGGGTAAAACGTTATGTTAATAAACTGTTAAGTTAGCCAAAGGTCTAAAGGTTGATTGGATAAACAGGCATGATTAAGACGGGCCATTAATCTTTTCTTCATTGAACTTGGAGATGCTGTGTAAGTATTGGTGGTGATCTTGTGGCTCTTAAAGAGAGAAGGCGTAGATAAGAAAGCTCACAAGTAATTTATTTACATAAAGTTTTCGCATCAAATCACCGTTTTAACGCACAATAAAGTAATATAACTGAGTCATTCTCGTACAACCTCGCATTTTGAGACGGTGTAAAGGGGAGGCAGATTAGGGCATTACCTCATTAACGAAGTAGCCTTGCTCATCACAATTATTATCGTTTTTCATTAAGGGAGGGTGAGAATGGACGCAGACACCATTAACAGTTTTTTTCTAATAGGTGCGTTGTTAATCGCACTTAGCGTTCTTTTAAGCCCAGTGTCTTCTAAGTTGGGAATCCCAATTCTTTTGGTATTTTTAGCCGTTGGAATGCTAGCGGGGGAAGACGGCTTAGGCGGCATTTTATTCGATAACTTTTCGATCGCTTATTTGGTTAGTAACCTCGCATTAGCCATCATTTTGCTTGATGGTGGGATGAGAACGCGGGTCGCCAGCTTTAGGGTTGCGTTATGGCCCTCGGTCTCTTTGGCGACATTTGGCGTTGCGATCACCACCATTTTAACCGGGCTGATGGCAACGTGGTTATTCGACTTAGATTTATTGCAAGGCATATTGGTTGGTGCGATTGTTGGTTCCACCGATGCTGCCGCGGTCTTCTCTCTACTCAAAGGTCGTAGCCTGAACGAACGTGTTGGTTCAACGCTGGAAATTGAATCCGGCACCAATGACCCAATGGCGGTGTTTCTGACCGTAACTCTGATTGCTATTTTAGCGAACCCTGGCGCAGATTTAAGTGCGGGCTTTTTGGCGTTCAGTTTTCTTAAGCAGTTTGGTATCGGCGCGTTACTTGGCTTCGCTGGTGGCTGGATCTTATGGAAAGTTATCAATCGCAATCAATTACCAGATGGGCTGTATTCTATTTTAACGGTCAGTGGTGGCTTGCTTATTTTTGCTTTATCTAACACTTTGGGTGGCAGTGGTATTTTGTCGATTTACCTCGTTGGTCTTTTATTAGGTAACCGTCCAACACGCAGCCGACACTCTATTCTTCATGTTTTAGATGGTATGACGTGGCTAGCTCAAATTGGTATGTTTTTGGTGCTTGGCTTGTTGGTTACACCATCTAATTTACTCTCTATTGCGTTGCCAGGTCTTGCGCTTGCCTTCGGGATGATTTTGTTTGCCCGACCAATCTCAGTTTGGATTGGTTTACTGCCATTCAAGAGTTTCACGCCACGTGAAAAGTGGTTTGTCTCTTGGGTAGGATTGCGTGGCGCTGTACCTATCATCCTCGCGGTATTTCCAATGATGGCAGGATTGCCAGATGCTCAACTGTACTTCAATTTGGCATTCTTTGTAGTAATGGTGTCTTTGATAGTACAAGGGGGCACGTTGACTAAGGCGATGTCTCTTGCAAAGGTCGAGCTACCTTCTAAGCCTGAGCCAATTTCGCGTACGGGTGTAGAGATTTACCCGACCAGTGAGTGGGAGCTGTTTATCTATAGACTTAAAGCAGATAAATGGTGCATTGGTGAGCCATTACGTAGTCTTTCGATGCCGGAAGGAACGCGTATCGCCGCTGTATTTCGCAGTAAAGAGCTATTGCACCCATCCGGCAGTACGCGTCTTGAGGAAGATGATACCTTGTGTGTATTAGCACAAGAAAAAGATTTAGATGCACTGAGCTTACTGTTTAGTGAAGCCCCAGAGAAAGCGTCGCTAGCGCGATTCTTCGGTGACTTCTTCCTCGATATTGAAGTGAAGCTTGCCGATATTGCCGTGATGTATGGTTTGAATCTGGGGGATGAACCGCTGGATAAAAGTTTGAGAAACCTTGTCGAAGAGCAATTAGGTAGCACGCCAGTATTGGGAGACCATTTCGAGTGGCAAGGTTTGCATTGGATCGTCGCTGATGTTGTTGATCAGCAGGTCACTAAAGTCGGTATCCGATTGCCAAACGAAAAAAGTAAGTCTGACGATAAGACGTCAATCTAGTCGCTCATTTCCGTCAGCATAATCACGGCTTGCGTGCGGTTCTTTACACCGAGCTTACGGAAAATCGCTGTCATGTGCGCTTTTATGGTGGCTTCTGAAACATTCAATTCGTAAGCGATTTGCTTGTTCAGCAAGCCATCGGACAACATTCCCAACACTTTATATTGCTGTGGTGTTAGCGCAGCAATCTTTTCCGCTAAGTCATTACATGCCGCGTTATTGGTGATCAGCCCTTCAGGGAAATATGGGTCGCCATTCAGCACTTGATTGAGTGCGTTCACTAATTCGCGCATGTCGCTGGACTTGGGAATAAAACCAAATGCACCATGGCTTTTCACCTGCGTCACGATCGCCGGCTCTTCACTCGCTGAAACGACGACGATAGGTAAATCTGGATGCTCTGCTCGCAAATGAATCAAGCCAGACATACCATTTGCTCCTGGCATTTTGAGGTCCAATAGCACTAAATCTGGCTCTTCCTCTCGCTCCAACAAAGCCAGAAGTGCGTCGAGTGAGTCCGCTTCCAGCAAATTTGCACCACTAATAGCCATGTGGATAGATTGAAACAAGGCATTCCGGAAGAGTGGGTGATCATCTGCAATAATGATGGTGTAGGTCGAATCCATGACGTTAAACACTTTTGACTATTTCGTTAAATTTATTATTGTCCAGCTTTGAGAGAGTGGACAATATTTATTCGCTAAAAGTCTGAACCAAATCGACTTTTATTAGGAAAATTGCATATAAACGCAATGTTCTTATTCAAATCTGAGCAATAAAAAACGCCAGTGGACATCACTGGCGTTTGAATATCTGGTTATCAGAACTGCTTGATATGCTCTAAGAAAGGCTCAGCTTGCATAAAGCCCGTCAAACGAGCGTTTGAAACGTGTTCGCCACTGGCATCCCAAAACTCAATTGTTGGTAAACCAAGTACATTCATGTGCTTCAGTAGTTCGATGTCTTGCACTTGGTTTTTGGTCACGTCCGCTTGCAGAAGAACGAAGTCTTGCAGTTTTGCTTCGACGCTTGGGTCATGGAAGGTGTACTTTTCAAACTCTTTACATGCTACACACCAATCGGCGTAGAAATCGAGCATGACGGGTTTACCTGCCGCTTTCGCAAGTGCCAGTTGTTCTTCAAGCTCCGCCACGTTAGCAATGCGAGTAAAGCTAACAGTGGCTTGCTGAGTTTGTGTTGTGCTGTTGCCAAACCAGTAATTTAAGATAGGTTGTGCTGCGGCTAGCAAACCTAAGACGGCGATTATGCCCACGGCACTTTGTTTCCAGCCACCAAACTCTAGACTGTTTTTGATGTGGTATAGCCAACCAAAAGCAGCAATACCCAATGCTGACCACAGAATCGTTGACCACATTTCTGGCATGATGCGTTCTAGTAAGAAGATAGGTGCGGCAAGCAGAATAAAGCCGAACAGCGTTTTCACGCGGTCCATCCAACCGCCGGCTTTTGGTAGCAACTTGTTGCCAAATACCGCTACAAGGATCAGCGGAATACCCATGCCCATCGCTAGCGCGTAAAGGGCGACCCCACCGGTGAGTAAGTCGCCACTTTGTGCTACGTAAAGTAGCGCACCAGATAGAGGTGCCGTGGTACATGGTGAGCACACCAAGCCAGATATTGCCCCCATTGCAAACACGCCAGCACTGCTGCCGCCTTGCTGTTTGTTGCTGAGGTTGTTTAACCACGTTTGAACGCTGCTTGGTAGCTGTAATGAGTACAGACCAAACATAGACAAAGCGAGTGCGATGAACAGTACGCTCAAGCCAATCAGCACATAAGGGTGTTGCATTGCCGCTTGGAACTGCATACCTGCAGATGCCACCACAAGGCCGAGTAGGGTGTAAGTCAGCGCCATGCCTTGTACATAGACAAACGACAAGCCTAGCGCACGGCGCTGACTCAGTTTGCCACTGCCAAGCACGATGCTGGTCAGAATTGGGTACATCGGCAGCACACAAGGTGTAAACGCCAAGCCCACACCAAGCGCCAAGAACAGAAGTGGTGTCCACCAGTTATCAGCAAGGTTGGCTGCAAGGCTATCTTGCTGTGTTACTGGCGCTGATGATGTGTCATCAGACGTAGATGATTGCGCCGCTGGTGGCGTTGCTGTTGGTGCCTGTTCTGCTTTTGATGCAGTTGTCGCCGTTGTTGAATCTGAGTTCGACGAAGTAAACGCGTTGATAGGAATCACGCGAGTTTCTGGCGGGTAACAGAAACCTGCTTTCGCACAACCTTGGTATTGCACGACTACGCGAGCACCGTCTTGCCAATCATGCATTGGTACATTAACGAAGAGAGGTTGAGTATAGATATGCACGTCACCAAAGAATTCATCTTTATGCGGTGTGCCGTCTTCCATTTGCAGTTCGCCTAGCGATACTTTCTCACCAGCTACAGACAAGCGCTCTTGATATAGGTAGTACCCGTCACGTACCTGCCAATCGAGCATCAATTTGTCATCTTGCTGGTAGAAGTTAAATGGAAACGCCTGATCAACAGGAACAAAACTGTCGCTGCTGGTACCAAAACTGTTGTTCTGACTACTGTTAAACTGGTCTTTGCCAAATAAAGCTAAAGACGGAGTGGAAAAGGTAATGAGCCCTAAGAGTAAAACGGAAAGTAATGCGCGCATAAAAGAGTCAATTCATCTTAGATAATTGCCGTTAGTGTAACTCAATCAGACCCGGAGGCGAGTCAATAAGTTTCATGAAAATGAAGATTTATTGAGCATAAATCAAGACAACAGGCAATAAAAAAGGGAGCCGAAGCTCCCCGAGTAAGACTCTGTTTCTACTAGATCAGTAGACCACCGAATGCGAAGCCAAGTGCTACCGCAGAAGCGATGGTTACCACACCAGGTACAAAGAATGGGTGGTTGAATACGTACTTACCGATACGAGTTGAACCCGTGTCATCCATCTCAACCGCGGCAAGTAGCGTTGGGTAAGTTGGCAGTACGAATAGCGCACTTACTGCTGCGAAAGATGCAACTGCGGTAAGTGGTGCCACACCGATTGCTAGTGCTGCTGGCATCAGCGCAACAGTAGTTGCACCTTGCGAGTAAAGCAGCATTGAAGCGAAGAATAGAACAAGTGCTAGCATCCATGGGTAGTCTGCTAGTAGCGCACCAGCCACTTCTTTGATGCCGTCAACGTGCGCGTTAACGAACGTAGAACCTAGCCATGCCACACCAAGAACACACACACACGCTGTCATACCAGAGCGGAATGTTGCTGCGGCTGGGATTTTGCCAGCATCGATTTTACAGCTCATTACGATAGCTGCCGCAGCTGCTAGCATTACCGTCATGATAGCTTCGTTACGACCTAGAGCAGGGTTCTCGATAAGGCCAACAGAGCCAGAAATTGCTGCTGCGTAACACACGACAAATGCGATTGCGCCTAGGAAGATGAATGTTGCTTTCTTCGCTGTTGGTAGGATTTCGCGTTTTGCTTCTGTATTTAGCTTGATTAAGCCTTTTTCTAGACGCTCTTGGTATTCAGCATCGTCTTTTAGCTCACAGCCCATGAAGTTCGCCACGAACGCACCGATCATGCACGCGATGAACGTCGTTGGGATACAGATTGCTAGTAGTGTTAGGTAGTCAACGCCAAATGGGTGCAGCATTGCCGCGAACGCTACAACAGCCGCTGAGATTGGTGATGCGGTGATAGCGATTTGCGATGCTACGACCGCGATAGACAGTGGACGAGAAGGGCGCACGCCTTGGCCTTTCGCTACTTCTGCAATCACTGGCAAAGTAGAGAATGCCGTGTGGCCAGTACCCGCCATTAATGTCATTAGGTAAGTTACGATAGGCGCATAAAAGGTGATGCGCTCAGGATGCTTGCGCAAAAAGTTTTCAGCAACTTGCACCATCCAGTCTAAACCACCAGCTACTTGCATTGCTGCGATAGCGGTGATTACAGACATGATGATCAAAATTACGTCAACGGGAATGTAAGCTTGGCTTGTTGGTACGCCCAAGATCAAAGACAACGCAATGACCCCAGCACCACCGGCAAAACCAATGCCGATACCACCGATTCTTGCCCCCAAATAGATGAAGAGCAGAACCACGAAGAGTTCGACCATGACCATATTGATACCTCTTTAGTTTTTTATTTGATTCTGATTTTTTGAACACTCAGGAACAGGAGTAAATGCTCAGAGAATGAGAACCTAGTGGCTTAGCGGCAATAAAAGCATATAAAAAATGTGGTTAACCGTATGAGAGCCTAAAAAAGGGGCCTGAGTGGCCCCCTTCGGATTCGTTATTACTCGTAACGTTTTGCTTTGTAAGTAGGATGCATGAAGTTTTCTACTGACAAGATTTCATCAAGCTCCTCTGCTGTAAGCAGACCGCGCTCTAGCACGACTTCACGAACACTCTTACCAGTTTCTGCACAAATCTTACCTACGATGTCACCTTCGTGGTGGCCGATGTATGGGTTTAGGTAAGTGACGATACCGATAGAGTTGTAAACGTAGTTTTCGCAAACTTCTTTGTTCACAGTGATGCCGTCGATACATTTATCGCGTAGGTTCACACACGCGTTGTGTAGTAGAGAGATAGACTCAAACACACTTTGTGCGATCACAGGTTCCATTACGTTTAGCTGTAGCTGACCGCCTTCTGCTGCGAAAGAAACCGTGTTGTCGTTACCGAGAACTTTGAAGCAAACTTGGTTTACTACTTCTGGGATAACTGGGTTTACTTTAGCTGGCATGATTGAAGAGCCTGCTTGCATTTCAGGTAGGTTCAATTCATTTAGACCCGCACGAGGACCAGAAGAAAGTAGACGAAGGTCGTTACAGATCTTCGATAGTTTCACTGCTAGGCGTTTTAGCGCGCCGTGAGTCATTACGTATGCACCACAGTCAGACGTTGCTTCGATAAGGTCTTCTGCTGCAACAACGTCAAGGCCTGTTACTTCCGCTAGGTGTTTTACTGCAAGTGCTTGGTAGCCAGTTGGTGTATTTAGACCAGTACCGATTGCGGTTGCGCCTAGGTTGATTTCTAGGAGGAGTTTAGATGTGTAATCTAGAGCACGAATCTCTTCGTTTAGTGTTACCGCCCACGCATGGAACTCTTGACCTACTGTCATTGGTACTGCGTCTTGAAGCTGAGTACGGCCCATTTTCAGTACATCTTTAAACTCAACGGCTTTAAGTTCGAATGCGCCTTTTAGGTACTCAATTGCTTCCATTAGCTTATGTACGCTGTTGTATACCGCAATACGGAAACCTGTTGGGTACGCACAGTTGGTTGATTGGCTCTTGTTTACATGGTCATTTGGGTTAACAAATTCGTATTGGCCTTTCTCTTTACCCATCAACTCAAGCGCAACGTTTGCGATCACTTCGTTCGTGTTCATGTTAACTGAAGTGCCTGCACCGCCTTGGAATACGTCTGATGGGAACTGATCCATACACTTGCCAGTTTCTAGGATCAAATCACACGCTTCGATGATGTAGTTTGCAACGTCTTTTGGAATAGCGCCAAGTTCTTTGTTTGCTAACGCTGCTGCTTTTTTGGTCATTACCATGCCGCGTACAAATTCTGGTACGTCAGAGATGGTCATATTGGAGATGTTGAAGTTCTCGATCGCACGTAGCGTATGAATACCGTAGTACGCATCTGCAGGGACATGACGTTGACCTAATAGATCTTCTTCAATACGAGTGGCTGGGTTTGCTGTTTTTGGAGCATCAGATAGGGTAGCCATAGCAGGATCCTTAGATGATAATTCTGATAATAAAGTTATTTATTAGCCATTTCTGCAATCTAGAATCCATTCATCAGAATTTTTGGCTGGAAAATCCGTCCTGACTTATGTGGCACATGATACTGCACCTAGCGCATAAAAATAGTAACTAGATCACCTTTTTCGTTTTTCATGAGTCAATAATTTGCAAAGTATGAACGGGTTATTAATAACCCTTTATGGGTACTCGATTTTCCTCGACAAACATGAGTTTTTAGAGTTCGAAATTAGCACTTTAAAAGCACGAAAAAATCGGTATGCAATTGAATGAAACGTGCTCCTGCTACTTTGTCTAAAAGAGAAGGAGACCAGTATGAACACGCTTTTTTACAACGATTCGTTTGAGCTTAGTCTGCTTTTACCATTACACTGAATTAAACAAAGGAGGGCGTGTGTTTCCTATCTTATTATTAGCGTTTATTTTTGTTCCGATCATTGAAATCGGCTTATTTATTCAGGTGGGCGGCTTTTTAGGTTTATGGCCGACCATTGCACTAGTCTTAATCACGGCATTTGTCGGTGCATCGTTGGTTCGTAGCCAAGGTATCCAAACACTGATGTCAGTACAGGGGCGTCTTGAACAAGGTGAAATTCCAGCCCAGCAAATTTTTGAAGGCGTAATGCTCGCTGTGGCTGGCGTGCTACTGTTAACCCCTGGCTTTATGACCGATGCCCTTGGTATGTTGGTGTTGCTTCCTGCGCCACGCGCCGCGATAGCTAAATACTTGATGAGCAAAATGGTGGTGAAAACCATGCATGGCGGTGGCTTCCAAGGTGGTTTCTCTAACCAGGGGCCATTTGAGCAAGACCCGTTCCGTCGTGACCCATTTGATTCCCAGTCAGATAATGGCAATACCTTCGAAGGGGAATACGAGCGTAAAGACGATGATGATCGCAACAAGCTCAACTGATTGAGTTAGTCAGTAAAGAAAACAAAAGGGCGCACCAAGCGCCCTTTTCTGTATTTGGAATTCGTGCTGCTTACAATGCGCCTTCAAAGCCCATTTGACGCCATGCTTCAAAAGCAATGATCGCAACGGCATTCGAAAGGTTTAGGCTGCGCGCATCTGGCATCATTGGAATGCGAATACGCTGCTCCATTGGCAAGCTATCGATGATTTCAGCAGGCAAACCACGAGTTTCTGGACCAAACATCAAAACATCACCCGTTTGGTATTGTGCATCAACGTGGTGGCCTGTGGTTTTGGTGGTGCAGGCAAACAATCGGTAGTTACCTTGCTTCTCTTTCTCTAAATATTCTAAGAACGCTTGATAGTTTTTATGACGCGTTACGCGAGCTAAATCATGGTAATCCAAACCAGCGCGGCGGACTTTTTTCTCTTCAAGATCGAAACCCAGAGGTTCAATTAAGTGAAGGTTTGCACCGCAGTTGGCGCATAGTCGAATGATGTTGCCGGTGTTCGGCGCGATTTCTGGTTCGTATAAAGCGATATCAAACATGGTATTGAAATAGAGTTGGTCAAAGAGAGGGGCAGTATATACCCAAGTCACCGAGATATGCGAGATTCAGCAAGATTGACCTGGGTATGAAAGCAGGCATTAGCGCGGATGTTAATACCGTAAGTAGCGATGTTCTTTATAAGAGAGCGTGAGCATAGTTTTCTTCAACTGCCCGCCAGTTGACGACGTTCCACCACGCATCAATATATTCTGGGCGACGGTTTTGGTAACAGATGTAATACGCGTGCTCCCACACGTCTAATGCGAGGATTGGTTCACCGCGTACATCCACTACGTCCATCAGAGGGTTATCTTGATTGCTGGTGGACGTAATGTGAATCTCACCATCTTTTACGATCAGCCATGCAAAGCCAGACCCAAAGGTATTGATGGCAGCTTGGGCAAACGCCTCTTTAAATTGCGCAAAGCTACCAAATTTATCGTTAATTGCTTGAGCAAGCGCGCCTTGAGGCTCTCCGCCACCGTTTGGTGACATGCAATTCCAATAAATGATGTGGTTGTAATAGCCGCCACCATTATTACGTACTGCTGGACTGAGCTTAGAGATATTGTCAAAGATCTCGTCTAATGACTGAGTTTCGAGCTCGCTCCCTTCAACGGCATTTACAAACTTATCAAAGTACGTCTTGTGGTGTTTGCTGTAATGCACTTCCATGGTTTTCGCGTCGATGTACGGCTCTAGTGAATCGTACGGGTAAGGCAGAGCGGGAAATGTATGTGACATAGTAAATCCTCCTTAATTGGAAAATTTACTTTAATGCTAACGATAATTATTATCAACTTTGATCTTTGTAAGGGTATTCTAAGAAGCCTCACCAATTTCTAAAGTGAGGGTGGGGCTGTGAATCACTCACTCTAGAAATATGGTGCGAATTATTGTTAGTTCATCAAATTGAGACTAACAATTGATCGGTAAGGTGATACTCATGCGCAATCCGCCTAAAGGACTTCGGCTGGCTGCGATCGTGCCACTGTGCTGGCGAATGGCACTTTCGGTAATGGTTAGGCCGAGACCTGTGCCGCCAGAGTGGCGATCGCGTGCCGTGGAAACGCGATAGAACGGGCGAAAAATTGCGGCCAGTTCCTCTTCTGGTACACCTTCTCCATTATCGTCAACCGTGATACGAAGCGTATCGTCATCGGCCTTGATGTCGATTTGTACCTCATCTTTTCCGTAGTAAATGGCGTTACGAACGATATTTTCCACCGCACTCATCAGCAGTTTAGGGTTACCGGAAATATTGCGCTTAGGTAATTCTGAATAGTGTAGCTGTTTGCCCATTTGCTCTGCTTCAAACTGCGCATCTTTAATGATTTCTTCCCATAAACTTTCTAGTGGCTGTGTTTCGCGAGTCATATGACTGTTCGCCTGCATGCGAGAAAGCTCTAATAGTTCGCTGATCATCTGTTCCAAGCGCTGCGCTTCGGTATCGATACGAGTCAGTTCTGGGCTTTCGCCTTGTTTACGCGTCGCTAATGCGCTTGCCATGCGCAGACGAGTTAAAGGTGAGCGCAGCTCGTGAGAGATATCGGATAGCAAACGTTGTTGTCCTGAAATCATTTGATTAACCGCTTCGACCATCTGGTTGAAGCTGCTGCCTGCTTGACGAAATTCCGCCGTACCTTTTTCTAAATTTGGGTCTGTGACAAATTCACCTTTCGCTACACGTTGAGCAGCGGCTTCAAGACGACGTGCAGGCTGACTCAAAGCCCAAGCAAGCCATAACAGCAATGGTGTACTAACCAACATGACCGCAAGCAAGAGCTGGAATGGGTGATCAAACAGACGCAGGAGTAGAGGTGGTGGCTCATTCCATTTGAAGCCCACGTACATCAAGATATCGGAACCTGCCAAAGTAATAGGAATTGGGCCCGCAATCATGTATCGACCATACAGCTTCTGCTTTGGATTATTGTAATCTTCGATACTGGTGACAAAGTTTTGCATGGCACGCAATTGAAAATTGCTGCGTTTTTCTGTCGTAAGAACATTACCGCTGTAGTCAGAAAAAAAGACTCGTGGGCGAGGGTCGTGCTTGCCGTGACGGTTGCCCTCGATACGAAAAAGTATGCGGCCTAAATCTGTTTGCTGGCTGTATTTTTGTTGGATTGAGTCACGCGTTTCTACCATACGTTTGTAGTGTTCTTCTGGAATATCGCGAGCTTTGCGTGGGTCCAAATGTGGCAGTGATAGCACGGCTATCAATACTAATAACATGGTGAACCAAAAAATGGCAAAGATGCGTCCATACAGGCTATTGATGTTTGGCAGTTTGATGCGTGATAGGCGCATTAATCCTCCTCAAGCAGCATGTAGCCACGACCACGCAGGGTTTTGATTCGCGGCTTGCCATTGCTTTGATCTGGTAATTTTTTACGTAAGTTCGAGACATGCATATCGATAGCGCGATCAAAAGCAGCGAGTCGTTTACCAAGCACATCTAAGCTCAGTGTCTCTTTGGTCAGCACTTGTCCTGGGTTTTGTACGAAGTGGGTGAGTAGCGCAAACTCGGTTGCTGTGAGATCGAGTAACTGTTGCTCACAATACGCTTCTTGCTTACCGGGATAGAGGCGGATTTCTTGATACTCAATGCAATCGCTGTTTTTGGTATTTTTTTGTGTGCTGCTAGTGCGGCGTAAAATCGCGCGGATTCGCGCTAACAGCTCTCGGTCACTAAAAGGTTTTGGTAAATAATCATCCGCGCCCAGTTCCAAGCCGATCACGCGATCAATTTCTTCCCCTTTAGCGGTCAGCATCAAGACGGGAGTTTCCCAATTTTCACGTAAGCGTTTCAGCGTTTCCATGCCATTGAGTTTTGGCATCATGACATCCAACAAAATCAAATCAATCTTATCATTGAGCGCGGCTAAGCCGGCTTCACCGTCATTTGCTTCGCTGACGTCAAACCCTTCGAAACTGAGTACTTCTTTTAATAAGCTGGTTAGCTCGATATCGTCATCGATTAAAAGAATGTTTGCCATGGGGGCACCTATAGTAAGTTACCGATAGCCTAATATTACATTGGAATGATGCGCAACGAAGAGGAGAAAAATCACTCTTTACGATTCTTTACGCTCCCTATACGTCGCTTTACCTAGCGGGTCGTATTCTATACTCAAGCGCTGTGAGAACAGCTCAGAAGAACCACTCACCTGTGTAAGGAATCGTATTATGAAGTCTGCAAAAAAACTTGTGTTAGCTGCTGTTGTTCTACCTCTTACTCTTGGCGCCGCAAGCGCATTCGCTTACGGTGGTAAAAACCATCATAAAGGTCCTCGTGACGAATGCGGCATGGGTATGGACCGAGGTGTCATGCGTCAACTAGACCTGACTGATGCACAAAAAGATCAGCTAAAAGAAATGCGTGAAGCAAACAAAGCAGAAATGAAAGCAAAATTCGCTGATGGCAAAGAAGCACGTATGGCTGAGCGTCAAGCGCATCACGCAAAAGTACAATCGCTTTTGCTGGCGGATAACTTTGATGAAGCTCAAGCTAGCGAATTAGCAAAAGAGATGGTTGAGCGCCAAACGGAACGTCGCGTGCAAATGCTAGAAAGAAAGCACCAAATGCTTAGCGTATTAACACCTGAGCAGAAAGCGAAATTTGTTGAGCTACAAAATGAACGTATGCAAGAGTGTGGCGACAGAATGCACAAGCGCATGGAAAAGTCGCGCAATAATTAAGTCATGAATTGATGTTATATAAAGAGGCAGCCATTGGTTGCCTCTTTTTGATCTGGTTATTTCATGGTCATTCAATATACTCAACGTATGGTTTTAGTTAACTCTTTGATTATGAAACAGCAATACGCACGTTTAGTTACGACCGCCGCTTGGACTGCAACCATTGTGGCGACGCTTCTTCTGATAGTAAAAGTCATCACGTGGTGGGTAACCGGCTCAGTGAGCTTATTGGCGTCATTGATTGACTCCATGTTAGATATCGCGGCTTCGGTTGTGAATCTTGTGGTGGTTCGTTACGCCTTACAACCGGCAGACCGCGAACATACGTTTGGACATGGTAAAGCTGAGTCCTTAGCGGCCCTAGCCCAAGCAATGTTTATTTCGGGCTCGGCAGTATTTTTGATTCTTAACGGGATTGACCGATTTTTCCGCCCACATGCTTTACACGCACCGGAGTTAGGTGTGTATGTATCGCTGTTTGCGATTGTGGTCACACTTGGCTTGGTGATGTTCCAAAAACATGTGGTTCGCGTGACGGGGAGCCAAGCAATAGCGGCGGATTCTCTGCATTATCAGACTGACTTGTATATGAATGCTGCGATCATGGTTGCTCTGGGGCTCAGTTATTTTGGAGTGACTCAAGCGGATGCTGTGTTTGCGATTGGTATTGGTGTCTTCATTCTTTATAGCGCTTTCAAAATGGTCAGCGAAGCGATTCAAACCTTACTTGATAGAAAGTTGCCCGATGAAGAGCTTGAGCAAATTAACCAAGCTTGTTTGAGCGTAAAAGGGGTATTGGGCGTGCATCAGTTACGCACGCGAATGTCCGGACCGACGCGCTTTATACAGTTGCATTTAGAGCTAGACGATAACTTACGATTAATTGAGGCGCATTACATTGCTGATAAAGTGGAAGATAATTTATTGGCTCTGTTTCCTGATGCGGACGTACTGATCCATCAAGATCCATTGTCTGTCGTTTTCGGACCTGAGAAAGAGCAGAAAGCGCAAGATTGGTAGGCTTGAAAAATCCATCAGTGCCCGACGACAAACAGGTACTTATTGACTATCTTTCCATCAATACTTATTAAGATTCGTGATCCTGATATGAATCAACAAAGTTTCATAGAGAAACTGTAATACTCTTACATAAGTAGAAAAGTTACATAAAAAAGTGCGTTTTCATTGGTAATCCTGTAGAGGAAATGTAACATAACGCACAGTTCTGGATTATGCAGGTTGCTTGGTAACAAGGGGCCTAAAAGAAAATTAAATAATTGATTGCCAAAGATCGAGGGTGAGCATGATTAAGAAGATCGGTGTTTTAACAAGTGGCGGTGACGCACCTGGTATGAACGCTGCGATACGCGGCGTAGTACGTACAGCACTATCCGAAGGATTGGAAGTATTCGGTGTGTACGACGGCTACCTAGGCCTATACGAAGGCCGCATCGAGAAGCTAGATCGTTCTAGCGTTTCAGATGTGATCAACAAAGGTGGTACGTTCCTAGGTTCTGCACGTTTCCCTGAATTTAAACAAGTGGAAGTTCGTGAAAAAGCGATTGAGAACCTTAAAAAACATGGTATCGATGCACTAGTGGTAATCGGTGGTGATGGTTCGTACATGGGTGCGAAGAAACTGACTGAAATGGGTTACCCATGTATCGGTCTTCCGGGCACAATCGACAACGATATCGCAGGTACGGATTACACTGTGGGCTACCTAAGTGCACTAAACACCGTTATCGATGCAATCGATCGTCTACGTGATACTTCTTCATCTCACCAACGTATTTCAATTGTAGAAATCATGGGCCGTCACTGTGGTGATTTGACTCTGATGTCTGCAATTGCGGGCGGTTGTGAATACATCATCACTCCGGAAACTGGTTTAGACAAAGACAAGCTGATCAGCAACATCCAAGATGGTATCGCTAAAGGTAAGAAACACGCGATCATCGCGCTTACTGAGCTAATGATGGATGCTAATGAACTAGCACGTGACATCGAAGCCGCGACAGGTCGTGAAACTCGTGCAACAGTACTTGGTCACATCCAACGTGGTGGTCGTCCAACTGCATTTGACCGCGTACTAGCATCTCGTATGGGTAACTACGCTGTTCACCTATTGATCGAAGGTCATGGTGGTCGTTGTGTAGGTATCGTGAAAGAGCAACTTGTTCACCACGATATCATCGACGCAATCGAAAACATGAAGCGTCCAGTACGCAACGATCTATACAAAGTTGCTGAAGAACTGTTCTAAGTAAGCTTGAAATAGATAAACAAAACCGCGGCTTTCCGCGGTTTTTTTTGTATTTGAGAATCAACAAAAAAGAAACTAGCGATAGACGAGTGCTAAGACACGCTGCTCTGCTCTATGAGCGTTAATTTTCGCTCGCGCAGCGCAAACAAGTAGCCCAGTAGCCCACCCAACGTATTTCCAACCGCGACACCGATAAACAAGCCTTCAATGCTGTAGATTTGGCTCCCGATCCACGCCGATGGCAAGGTAAAAATGAACAGCCGCATAAAGCTCCACTGGAATGCACGCAATGGCTTGTGCATCGCATTCAAACCACTGACTAACATCATTACGATGCCTTGGAAGCCATAACTAAATGGCACCACCAGTAAATAATGCCAAAGCAGGTTTTTCACTGCATCTTCCTGAGAAAATAGCGCAGCCAGAGGAATGCTCAGCGGTACCATCATCAAGAAGATAAACCCTTGGAATACCACTGCAAAACGCATGCTAATAAATAAACCGGAAAAGGCTCGTTGCGGTTGTTTGGCTCCTAAATTTTGTGCCATAAACGGTGTGAGGGCAGAGGTCAGCGACATCAATACTAAAATCAATATAGACTCAATACGCTGCGCTGCGCCGTAAGCAGCAACCGCCGCTGTACCATGGTTGGATAACAGCATCATCAGAATGGCACCGGACAACGGATTCATCGCGTTTGATAGCGCTGCAGGGGTACCAATTTTTAGTGTCTGTTGCCAGTCTTGTTTCAGCAAAGCCCATTGGGGTTGAGCAAGCAATTTTTCCCGTTTAATTAGCACATAGAATGAGCCACACAAAGCACCTAACCAGCTAAAGGCACTTGCTATGGCTGCGCCTTGAATGCCAAGTTCCGGAAAAGGGCCATAACCGAAAATCAACAATGGATCGAGCATGCCATTAATCAAACCAGCCAACATCATGACTTTTGCTGGTGTTTTTGTGTCGCCAGTAGCTCGGATAGCACTGTTGCCCGCCATTGGGATCACTAGCAGAGGAATGGTGAGATACCAGACCTGCATATATTGCTCAATAAGAGGGATGAGATCATCAGACGCACCAAGAAAACGAAACAATGGCGCAATGGTGGTAAAGCCAATAGAAGACGCGATAGCCACAAGTAACACGGCTAACAACAAACCGTGAGTGGTGAACCGAGCAGCTTGTGGTGCATGACCTTGCCCAAGCAAGCGACCAATATTGGTCGCTAGTCCCATCCCAATCCCCATCGTAATGCAGTTAACCGCAAAGGTTACAGGGAAGGTATAGCTGATAGCTGCTAGCGCTTGAGTGCCAAGCAACGAGATAAAAAACGTGTCCACCAAGTTAAACATCAAAATTGCGATCATGCCCATGGTCATGGGTACGGTCATTTTCCGCAGCGTTTCAGGAATGGGTGCGGTCAACAAACCATGCTTATCGGTTGCTTGGGGTTCCAGCTTGTTATTTTCCTGCATGTGTGACAACTATCTGGTGAGCAAACTGCAAGGATACAAGAAAGCGAGATGCCGAGCGAGTGAGCATTTCTAACGCAAACCGTTGCCTAGTTGTTCGTTATTTTAACTAAGTCACAAAAATTTTGTGCCACCCCCTTGGGATCGCTGCTTCGACCCCTTATATAGGGATCACGTGTCTGGGGCTACAGTCCCTAAGGACAATTATCAAATAAACATGGAAATTTTCAGGAGAGACGACCGATGAACATTCGTCCATTACATGACCGAGTTATCGTTGAACGTAAAGAAGTTGAATCTAAGTCTGCTGGTGGCATCGTTCTGACTGGTTCTGCTGCAGAAAAATCGACTCGCGGTGTTGTTCTAGCTGTGGGTAAAGGCCGCATCCTAGAAAACGGCACCGTACTGCCACTAGACGTTAAAGTCGGTGATACCGTTATCTTCGCTGAAGGTTACGGTACAAAAACTGAAAAAATCGACGGTAAAGAAGTGCTTGTCATGTCTGAAAACGACATCATGGCGATCGTTGAATAATAGCAATCATTGAGTAATTTTTTGCTCAGATTCAATTACGAAATTACACACAAAGAATTTTAGAAAGGAAATCAAAGATGGCTGCTAAAGACGTTAAATTTGGTAATGACGCACGAGTTAAAATGCTGGAAGGTGTAAACGTTCTGGCTGACGCAGTAAAAGTAACACTGGGTCCTAAAGGACGTAATGTCGTTCTAGACAAATCTTTTGGTGCACCGACTATCACTAAAGATGGTGTATCAGTAGCGCGTGAAATCGAGCTGGAAGATAAATTCCAGAACATGGGCGCACAAATGGTTAAAGAAGTTGCGTCTAAAGCAAACGACGCAGCGGGTGACGGTACAACAACAGCAACGGTACTAGCACAATCTATCGTTAACGAAGGTCTAAAAGCAGTCGCAGCGGGCATGAACCCAATGGATCTTAAGCGTGGTATCGACAAAGCTGTTGCCGCGGCAGTTGAGCAACTAAAAGAGCTTTCTGTTGAATGTAACGACACAAAAGCGATCGCGCAGGTTGGTACTATCTCTGCAAACTCAGACGCAAGCGTAGGTAATATCATTGCAGAAGCAATGGAGCGTGTGGGTCGTGATGGCGTTATCACGGTTGAAGAAGGTCAGGCGCTACAAGACGAGTTAGACGTAGTAGAAGGTATGCAGTTCGACCGCGGTTACCTGTCTCCTTACTTCATCAACAACCAAGAATCAGGCAGTGTTGATCTAGAAAACCCATTCATTCTTCTAGTAGACAAGAAGATCTCAAACATTCGTGAGCTTCTTCCAACGCTAGAAGCTGTCGCGAAAGCATCTCGTCCACTGCTTATCATTGCAGAAGATGTAGAAGGCGAAGCGCTAGCAACATTGGTTGTGAACAACATGCGTGGCATCGTAAAAGTTGCAGCTGTGAAAGCACCTGGCTTCGGTGACCGTCGTAAAGCAATGCTACAAGACATCGCTATCCTAACTGGCGGTACTGTGATTTCTGAAGAGATCGGTCTAGAGCTAGAAAAAGTTGCACTAGAAGATCTAGGTCAAGCGAAGCGTGTTTCTATCACGAAAGAAAACACGACTATCATCGATGGTATCGGTGAAGAAGAGATGATCTCTGGCCGTGTTGCTCAGATTCGTCAACAAATCGAAGACGCAACTTCAGACTACGACAAAGAGAAACTACAAGAGCGCGTAGCTAAACTGGCTGGCGGTGTTGCAGTAATCAAAGTTGGTGCTGCGACTGAAGTTGAAATGAAAGAGAAGAAAGACCGTGTAGAAGATGCGCTAGCCGCAACTCGCGCAGCGGTTGAAGAAGGTGTTGTTGCTGGTGGTGGTGTTGCACTTATCCGCGCGGCATCTAAGATTGCTCACCTAACGGGTGACAACGAAGAACAAAACGTTGGTATCCGCGTTGCACTACGTGCAATGGAAGCGCCAATCCGTCAAATCACGAAGAACGCAGGTGAGGAAGACTCAGTTGTTGCGAACAACGTGAAAGCGGGTGAAGGTAGCTACGGCTACAACGCGGCAACAGGCGAATACGGCGACATGCTAGAAATGGGTATCCTAGATCCAACTAAAGTTACTCGTTCTGCACTACAATTCGCAGCATCGGTTGCAGGTCTGATGATCACTACTGAAGCGATGGTTACTGACCTACCGCAAAAAGACGCGCCAGCGATGCCTGACATGGGCGGCATGGGTGGCATGGGCGGTATGGGCGGCATGATGTAAGCCAGCTTATCTCATCGCTCTAAGGGAGCCCTTATAGCGGAAAGATAACCGACCAAACCTTTAAAAGTCGAGGCAGATGCCTCGACTTTTTTTATGCGTGTCACCTGAGAAACATGACGTTCTGGAGTGGCTTATCATGAGATTTTTGAGCGTAAAAAGCGCCATTTCAGAAGCAAAAAATCGAAGAGAAATATTTTTTCTTTTGAGTCAGATGGTTAAATCTGACCTATTGCTAACACTTTTTGAACGGGGACAGAGCAAAATCTGAACATTACACTATGTTGTAAATTGTTGCTTCCCATCATGGAGATGAAAATGAAAAAGCTTATGACGTCATTGGCGGTTGCAGCCGCTATCGCATCACCTGTTGCTTTTGCCGACAGTACACCTGTGATGTTCTCTACTATCGATAACACAAACGCACCCTCTAATTCTTCAGTAGGTGGCGTTCGTTTAGCTGTGCTGCATGGGCAGGTAAATGAGGTTAAAGGTGTCGACTTTTCACTGCTTGGTATGTCAGAAACGGATCGTACGACAGGTGTGAACTTCGGTCTGTTTTTTGGCGCAGCAAAAGTAAATCAAGAAATGAAAGGCGCGTCTTTAGGCTTAGTTAACTGGAACCAAGGTCAGACGACGGGTGTTAACTTGGGTGCTGTTAACATTACGAACAACGTAAAAGGCTTGAACTGGAGCGCGGTGAACTATTCTGAAGGCTACACCATGGCGGATGTGGGCTTAGCGAGTATCTCTAAGAAGTCTAATTTCCAGTTTGGTTTCTTCAACATGACCGATCAAATCGATGGCGTGCAAATTGGTCTTTTGAACTGTGCGGATAACGGTTTCTTCAAGTGTTTCCCACTCATCAACTTTGCTAAGTAATCCCTGAGAAAGTCAGAATCTTTATATACAGAAAGCCCTCGATGTTCGTCGAGGGCTTTTTAATTACAGATGGGATGAAGCGAGTTTCTCGGATCGTTAACTATTTAATTAATCGTGATGAAGTTTTGCGTTGTTGAATTCTTTGATGAACACCGCGGCGTAATGCTTTGATGTGGTTTTCTGCTTTATCCACACCTAACAACACGGTTAATGTCAGGAGAGTAATAACCACCGACTGCGTTAAATAACCCAAACCTATCATCAAACCTAAACCTGCTAGCACCCATATTACAGCCGCGGATGTTACGCCATGGATTTTTCCATCAAGTGTCATCATAACGCCAGCGCCTAAGAAGCCGACGCCAGTAATGATCTGACCAAGCACTCGTGCTTGATCAAGTGTATTTGGCGATAACGACACTGCCATCGACATAAACAGGTAGGTGCCTGAAATAATTAATATTGCTGTGCGAATGCCAACCGGTTTACCACGAGTTTGGCGCTCTATACCGATCATGAGCCCATTAATGGCGCAGCATAGTAGGGCAGGCCAACTGAATGGGCCAAGATCGAAAATTTGTTCGAATGCTGTATGCATCTTGACCTCCAAAAGTGCGGAGTATGCATAGACTTACCGTGCAAAGCGAACAAAAATAATCAATCTAGACGACAAATTTAATTGAGTGTCAGAGCTTATTCTAAATGCAAATCCAAAGGCGTTTTACTTGGCCTGCCACCAATTTCTCGTGTGAGTTTTGGTACCAGATAACCCGATACACGCGTGATGAGTCCGCGCATAATAGCTTTCGCTTCTTCGTCCGAAATAAAGTAGTGCGCTGCGCCTTGCACCTTATCAAGAACGTGGAGGTAATAAGGCAAGATACCCGCGTCAAATAAGGCCTCACTTAACGTCACTTGAGCTTCTACCGAATCATTCACGCCTTTCAGCAGAACGCCTTGGTTTAGAAGCGTAACGCCCGCTCTTTTGAGCTTGAACATCTGTTCAGCAAATTCGTCATTGATTTCGTTGGCATGGTTGATGTGAGTGACGAGGATGATTTGTAACCTTGATGCTTGCAGAAGTTGGCATAGTTCATCAGTGACTCGAGCTGGAATCACCACAGGTAAACGGCTATGAATACGCAGACGTTTGATGTGAGGAATATGAGCAATGTGCTCTAAAAGCCAATGAATCTCATCGTCTTTTGCCATTAATGGATCACCACCTGAGAAGATGACTTCGTTCAACTCTGGTTGTTGTGCCATGTACTCTAAGCACTTGGTCCAGGCTTGTTTCCCGCTTTTGTTCTCTTGATAAGGGAAGTGACGACGAAAACAGTAACGGCAATTTACCGCGCAGCCACCTTTGACAATCATCAGGGCGCGGTTGCGATACTTGTGTAGCAGGCCAGGGACTTCATTGTCCTGCTCTTCCAATGGATCATTGGAGTAACCCGGATGCACCTCAAATTCGTCGCTCAGTGGTAAAACCTGACGTAGAAGAGGGTCTTTAGGGTTGCCTTTCTCCATCCTATCGACAAAACTTTGCGGTACACGCTGTGCAAACAGCTTGCGCGCGGCAAACCCGTCTTGCCACGGTGAAGGATCAATTTCCAGTATTTCGAGCAATTTTGCAGGATCAGAGATCCCATTCGCCAACTGTTTGAGCCAGTTTTGCTCAACAGATTCGACTTTTCGGGTTATTATGTGCGGCATTGAATTTAGCTCTAAGAATGTAAGAGGAAAAAATGGCTACAGTTAGCACCAATGAATTTAAAGGCGGTCTTAAGTTAATGCTTGATAACGAGCCTTGTGTAATTCTGGAAAACGAATACGTTAAACCAGGTAAAGGCCAAGCGTTCAACCGTGTTAAAATTCGTAAACTTCTTTCTGGTAAAGTGCTAGAGAAAACATTCAAGTCTGGTGACACTTGTGAAGTGGCAGACGTAATGGATATCGACCTAGATTATCTATATTCAGACGGCGAATTCTACCACTTTATGAACAGTGAAACGTTTGAACAGATCGCAGCAGATGCAAAAGCGGTAGGTGAAAACGCTAAGTGGTTGGTAGAAAACAACACTTGTATGATCACTCTTTGGAACGGTAACCCAATTACTGTTACTCCACCAAACTTCGTTGAGCTAGAAGTTGTAGACACAGATCCAGGCCTGAAAGGTGATACTCAAGGTACTGGCGGTAAACCAGCGACGCTATCAACTGGCGCTGTTGTTCGTGTTCCTCTGTTCATCTCAATTGGTGAAGTGATTCGTGTAGATACTCGTACTGCTGAATACGTAGGTCGTGTGAAGTAAGCACTTTATATGATTATTAGAAAGGTCGCTTCGGCGGCCTTTTTTATTGCCTGTGATTCTTCTCTTTTAATCCCTCTGCGTAAAACATCGATATCCTCCGCAAATTTTTGATGATTTTGTATTATTCGTAAAAATCTTATTTATTCCATGAATCTGTCGATTATTCCTTAATGTAACATTTTGATACATTAGTACTTGTCGCTGAGTTGCATAGCAATCTGATTTTTATCGATTTAACTCAGTAACAATCCAAAAAGGAGAACAAAATGGAAAGCAGAGGTTTAGGAAGGGGTTTAAAGGTGGAAGAAAGACGTCAGTTACTACATAAAGGATTAAAAGCAGCCGTATTTGGCGTACCGCTGTTGGCAATAGGCTTAACGATTAATAGCTCGGTGCTGATGACCGATGCGGGTTACAGCTACGTGCATCAGAATAATATTACTGGTGAGTTGGATGTGTTTACTGAACCTGGCATTCATTTTCGCATGCCATTTCTGTCCAAAATCACCAAGTATGACCAAGTCATCACCGTGTCATTCGGTAACAGCAAGGGCGAAGATTTTTATCAACGTCTTGATGCGATTCAGGTTCGATTTGCCGACACCTATATTGGTCAGATCCCCGTAACATTCCGCTTTAAGCTCAGTAATGACCCTGAAGCGGTGAAGAAGATGCATAAAGAGTTCCGCAACAACAGTAACTTGATCGATGCGCTGCTTGTAAAGAACGCACGTAACGTAACGGTGATTACCGCAACCCAATACACGGGTGAAGAGTTTTTCCAAGGTGGTTTGAACCAGTTCAAATCGAAACTTGGCGATCAGTTACGAGAGGGGATTTATCTAACAGAGCGACGTCAGGTTGAAGTGGAAGAGTTGGATCTTGCGCCTGTTGGGGCGAATCAAGCTAATCCGAACCAATTACAGCGCACCAATCAACTGGTATGGAAAACTGTGCCAGTCGTAGACAAAACCGGGCAACCGATTCGTCAAGACAATCCGTTACAACAATACGGTATTCAAGTGACGCAGGTGACCATTGGTGACCCACAGCCCGAAAAGCAATTAGATCAGTTATTGGCAGATAAAAAGCGTCTAGTGGCGGATCGTATTCGCGCGATTCAGGAACAAGAAACGTCGAAAGCACAGGCAGAGACCGAGCAGTTACGCAAAGAGATTCAACGAACACGTGAGGTGCAAGACGCTCAGCGTGGTAAAGAACTCGCAATTATTGCTCAGCAAAAAGAAGTGGAAGTTGCACGTCAGATTGCAGAGCGTGAAATCGTTGAAGTGGAAAAAACCAAACGACTTGCTGAAGTCGAGAAGGAGAAAGAGCTAGCTATCGCAGAGGCTAACTTAGCGATTCAAAAAGCGAACGCACTTTCTGCTGAGTTTGAAGCGAAAGCGATATTAGCGAAAGGTCGCGCAGAATCTGAAGTCCTTAAAGGTAAGTATGCGGCGTTAGGAGCAAACCGTGAAGTTTACTTGGCAGAATTGAATCGAGACGTAGCGAACTCGCTGTACAACAATTTGCAAAACTTCCAAGTTCAGATGCCACAAAATTACATTGGTGGAAGTGACGAAACGGGCTTGAAAACAAACCTAGATGTGATTACTGGCTTTGGTGCTCTGGGTCTTATGGACCAGACAAAGAAGGTCGCACAGCAATAAGATCATGGGTGGTCAAAAGCTTAAAAAGCAAAAAGATCATAGGTAACCCAAAGCAATAAAAAAGCTGGCATTTAGCCAGCTTTTTCTTTTTTGGTCAGTCTCTTAAATCATGAAGATAAAGATAACTGCTAGTGCAGTGATGAGGCCTGCAAATGCATAACATGCAATTTTACCAATCACACCAGTGTGGAATTTAAGGTCGTGCATGCCGTGGTGTACACGGTGCATTGCATGCCACATTGGCAATGCTAGCGTGCCAATGATGAATAGCGCACCGATGATGCTGGTTGCGAAGGCAGAGACACGCTCGTAGCTCATCGCTTCTGCGTCAATCACGCCTAGTGGTACCAAGATACCTAGCACAAGAACGGTGATTGGCGTGATCATCGCGAACCAAGTACCACCTGCGCCAAACAGACCCCACCAGATTGGCTCATCAGAACGTTTTGGTGATGTGTTTACACTATAATTCGGTTTCATTGCTCAGCTCCTTACACCACGATGAGAACGATCAGTGAGATGAACGCAACCGCGGCCCACTGAGTCAATACGATGATCTTCTTGTCCACTGGTTTGCCCTTCAAACGAATTGGCATTACTTGTGGCATCATGCTGAAGAAAGTTTGAGCGTGGAATAGGCTACCGAGTAGTGCAACGATGTTGATTGCGACTACGATTGGGTTCGCCATGAACGCTAACCAACCTTGCCATGCTTCAGGACCTTTCACCAAGCAACCTAAACCGAAAGTTAGGAACAGAGTGAATAGGATTAACGGAAGCACCGTCGCTTCACGTAGCATGTAGAAGCGGTAGAAAGGATGGTTCTTCCACCAAGTGCGTTTTACTTCACGAACGTAAGGTTTACGATTGCTCATCCTTATGCCTCCACTTTCTTTGGTGAACCATCAGGTTTCAACATAGCAATCACGAAGTCCATAGAAGACTCCACTTTGCCTTGGTTTACTGCCGCTGCTGGGTCAACGTTCTTCGGACAAACTTCAGAACAGTAACCAACAAACGTACAACCCCAAGCGCCGTTTTCACCGTTGATAAGCTTCATGCGCTCATCTTTACCGTTGTCACGACTGTCTAGGTTGTAGCGGTGGGCTAGCGTTAGTGCAGCAGGACCGATGAACTCTGGGTTAAGACCAAACTGAGGACATGCGGCATAGCACAGACCACAGTTGATACAGCCAGCGAACTGCTTGTATTTCGCCATCTGTTCTGGCGTTTGCAAGTTCGTACCGTCTTCTGGTTTACGATCGTTACCAATGATGTATGGTTTGATTGCTTCTAGGCGCTCGATGAATGGCGTCATATCAACAATCAAGTCTTTCTCGATTGGGAAGTTCGCTAGAGGCTCGATAGTCACGCCGTCTGGGTAGTCACGTAGGAAGCTCTTACAAGCAAGTTTCGGTACGTTGTTCACCATGATGCCGCAAGAACCACAGATCGCCATACGGCAAGACCAACGGTAAGACAGATCTTTGTCTAGGTGATCTTTGATGTAGCCAAGTGCGTCAAGCACAGACATGGTTTCATCGAATGGTACTTCGAATGTTTGCTTGTATGGTTCTGCATCTTTTTCTGGGTCGTAACGCAGGATGTCTACTTTTTGAATGCGATTTGCTGACATTATGCTTGCTCCTCTGCGTTCTTCTCTTCAGCCGCGGCTTTTTCTGCTGCTTCACCGTATAGACGAGCTTTTGGTTGTGACTTAGTGATGGTCACATTGCTGTAATCGATACTTGGTGCTGACTCTGGCTTGTAGAAAGCAAGTGAGTGTTTTAGGAAGTTCACGTCATCACGCTCTGTACAACCATCGTCTAGACGTTGGTGCGCGCCGCGAGATTCTTTACGTAGAATCGCAGAGTGAACCATCGCTTCTGCGACTTCTAGGCCGTAACCCACTTCGATTGCATATAGAAGGTCTGTGTTGAACACTTTACCTTTGTCTTTGATGCTGATGCGTTTGTAGCGTTCTTTCAACTCAGTGATTTTGTCGATAGTCGCTTGCATCAAATCTTCTTGGCGGTAGATACCACAGCCCGCTTCCATGGTGTGACCCATTTCTGTGCGGATCTCTGCCCAGTTTTCGTCGCCTTCTTGGTTCATCAGTTTTGCGATGCGTTCTTCAACGGCTTTGACTTGCGCGTCAATTGCCGCGTCGTTCCAGCCTTTGAATTCTGCCGCACGTTTCACTGCGTTTTCACCAGCTACGCGGCCAAATACTACGAATTCAGCCAGTGAGTTAGAACCTAGACGGTTTGCACCGTGAAGACCAACAGACGCACATTCACCCACCGCGAATAGGCCTTTAATGCGAGTTTCACAACCGCCGTCCGTTTCAATACCACCCATCGTGTAGTGAACGGTTGGACGAATTGGAATTGGCTCTTTTGCAGGGTCCACGTTTACATAAGCTTTTGCTAGCTCACAGATGAACGGTAGACGTTCTTGTAGGTACTCTTCACCAAGGTGGCGAAGGTCTAGGTGCACCACGTCACCCAGTGGGTGTTTGATGGTGTTGCCTTTCTGTTGTTCGTGCCAGAAAGCTTGAGAAACTTTGTCACGAGGACCCAGTTCCATGTATTTGTTCTTCGGTTGGCCAACTGGAGTTTCAGGGCCCATGCCGTAATCTTGTAGGTAACGGTAGCCATTCTTGTTAACGATGATACCGCCTTCACCACGACAACCTTCCGTCATCAGGATACCTGTGCCTGGAAGACCGGTTGGGTGGTATTGAACGAATTCCATATCACGTAGAGGAACGCCGTGACGGTAAGCCATTGCCATACCATCGCCCGTTACGATACCGCCGTTGGTGTTACAGTGGTAAACACGGCCCGCGCCACCTGTTGCTAGAACAACAGATTTTGCTTTGATAGTAACAAGCTCGCCTTCAGACATGTGAATAGCAATCAGACCTTGAACTTCGCCTTCATCAACAAGCAGATCCACCACAAAGTACTCATCAAAACGTTTGATGTTGCTGTACTTCATTGATGTCTGGAATAGCGTATGAAGCATGTGGAAGCCAGTTTTGTCTGCAGCGAACCAAGTACGTTCAACCTTCATACCACCAAAGCGGCGTACGTTGACTTCACCGTTCTCTTTACGACTCCATGGGCAACCCCATTGCTCCATTTGGATCATTTCGCGAGTCGCGTTCTCTACAAAGTATTCAACAACATCCTGTTCACATAGCCAGTCACCACCGCCAACAGTGTCGTTGAAGTGGTTGTCTAAGCTATCTTCATCCTTGATAACTGCTGCTGAGCCACCCTCTGCAGCGACCGTGTGGGAGCGCATTGGATAAACTTTAGAAATCAGAGCGACTTCTAAGTCTGGGTTTGCTTCAGCCGCTGCAATAGCAGTACGAAGACCAGCGCCGCCTGCGCCGATGACTGCGATATCTGTGGTGATAATTTGCACAGTTATCCTCCAGTGTGTGATTGCGGAAATCCGCTTGTTATTGTCATTACGAGGCGCTCCTTAAAAAGAACTCCCCAAAAGTAGTAGGGTTAGTGTAGATGAGCCACATGGCAGAAAAATTGATGTAATTGGGTTTTTGCTTCGGTAATGCACTTAAGGGCATAGAATTTATAGGTTATGTGACTGCTATCACGGCATCGAGGTTTTGGCCCTCAAGCATTAACATTAGGGATGTTAAACCCGTGTTGCGTGACATTAACCGCATGGATAATAGGATTTTAACTGAGTGTTTTTTGTTCTGCGGCACGAGTAATGCTTGCCTCAAATTTGCGAGCACATTAGTAAAAAGAAGAAGGGATATTCCTCTCTTCTTGAAGAGTAAAAAGCATGTAGAATGAGACTTTCCTCGCTGAATTAAAGTTTGAGAGACTTGTTATGCAAACCAACTGGCAACCTACTGCTTCCATTGACCAACTTCGTCAACGTGCGACGTTAATCGCGTCGATTCGACAATTCTTCGCTGACCGACAGGTGATGGAAGTCGATACGCCAGCCATGAGTCACGCAACCGTGACTGACATCCATTTGCATACTTTCCAAACCGAGTTTGTTGGCCCAGGCTATGCCGATGGCAGTAAGCTGTTTTTTATGACCAGCCCAGAATTCCATATGAAGCGCCTTTTGGCTGCGGGCAGCGGTTGTATTTATCAAATCAACAAAGCATTTCGTAATGAAGAGAATGGTCGCTACCACAACCCTGAATTCACGATGTTGGAGTGGTATCGCGTTGGCTTTGACCATCATAAATTGATGGATGAAATGGATGACCTGTTGCAGCTGGTATTGAAGTGTGGCGCAGCGCAGCGCATGACGTATCAGCAAGCCTTCATTGATGTGTTGGGTGTGTGTCCACTGGAAGGCTCGATGACTGAGCTGAAAGCGGCGGCAAGCAAGCTGGGTTTGAGTGACATTGCTGAGCCAGAAGAAGATCGCGATACGCTGCTGCAACTACTATTTAGCGTGGGAGTAGAAAACAAAATTGGTCAGGACGTGCCGGCTTTTGTGTACGACTTCCCTGCATCACAGGCGGCGCTTGCGAAAATCAATCCTCAAGATCATCGCGTCGCGGATCGTTTTGAAGTGTACTTTAAGGGGATAGAGCTGGCGAACGGATTTCATGAACTGGATAACCCGAAAGAGCAATTAGCGCGCTTTGAACAAGATAACGCAAAGCGTATCGAAATGGGTTTAAAACCACAGCCGATCGATTATCATCTGATCTCTGCACTGGAAGCAGGGTTGCCAGATTGTGCAGGGGTCGCGTTGGGTATCGATCGTTTGATCATGCTGGCGCTAGGCTGTGACCACATTGATCAAGTGACGGCCTTTCCATTTCCAATTGCATAAGGACGTCCAATGAACCTGACGGCTGCACGTTTCGTCATCTTTAGCTACGCCATATTGATCGCTTTTTTATCTCTGAGTTCAGGTGAACTGCAAGACTGGGGCAATATCGCGTATCTCGACAAAATGCAGCACGCTATGGCGTATAGCGGCTTTGCGTTTTTAGGTTGCTTTTGCGTGTGGCGTTGGCGTCAACGTTGGGCGGTGGCGATTGGTATTTTGCTATTCAGCGCCGTTATTGAGTGGTTGCAAGGGTATGTAGGGCGACAAACTTCTTGGTTAGACCTTGTCGCCAACTCAACTGGCATCTTAACTGGTCTGTTATGTTACCGTATTTGGAGCCTCTATCGACCTAGGTTGGTGAAGTCGCTATACTCGATTCGTTAATGAAGAGGGAACACGATAACAATGAAAACGCGCGACAAAATCGTCTACGCGGCACTGGAGTTGTTCAACCAACATGGTGAGCGAAACATCACCACCAATCACATTGCCGATCACATCGAAATTAGCCCTGGTAATCTGTATTACCACTTCCGCAATAAGCAAGAAATCGTTCGTGAGATCTTTGCGCTTTATTCAGCAGAACTTTTAGAAAGATTTACCCCTATTCAAGGTTCGCAAGAGAGCCTGACTATGCTGAAGAGCTACCTAGACTCTATTTTTACCTTGATGTGGAAATACCGCTTTTTCTACGCAAACCTACCAGAAATCTTGTCACGAGATGAACAGCTACACGAGCAGTACATCGATGTGCAAGAGAAGCTGCAAGCGAATCTCATTGCTATTATGCAAGAGTTTGTAACGATGAAGCTGTTGAATGTCGATCAACAACAGTTGAAGTCATTGGTATGTACATTGCACTTGATTGCGTGTAGTTGGTTGGCGTATCAATCCGCGATGGCTTCAAAAACCAACATTACCGAGCAAATGGTGAAGCAAGGGATGTTGCAGATGCTTAATGTCGTTAAGCCATTAGCAACTGAGCAGGGCTTAGAGCAGCTACTGTTATTAGAAGATGCGGTTAGCAATCTACACAGTTAAACGTCAAACTGCTTAATATTTCGAGAGTCACTCTCATTTTCGAGTCGTGGCTCGAGTTGACTTGTCAAATATGCCACGCACAATAGTCCCATACGCTAAAAACCCTTGCAGGGATAAGATTCTCGATAAAGGAACTATCGCCCCATGAATTACGACATTTTTAATGGTGATGCTGATGGCATCATTGCTCTTCTACAATTGCGTTTGGCTGATCCTGTCGATGCCCAGTTAATAACCGGTGTAAAGCGCGACATCAAGCTGGTGGAAAAAGTAGACGTGCAAGCGGGTGATGAGCTGACTGTGTTAGACATTTCGATGGAAAAGAACATGGCAGGTCTAGAGCAAGCTTTGGCTCAAGGCGCGCACGTCTTTTACGCCGATCATCACAAAGCGGGCGACATTCCTCAGCATGGTAATTTGGATGCGCACATCGATCTCGATGCCAACATGTGCACGGCGTTGATTGTCGATAAGTTGCTCGATGGACGTTTTCATGACTGGGCGATTACGGCGGCTTATGGCGATAACATGATTGCTAAAGCCGATGAGTTAGCGAATAACGCGGGCTTGTCGCAGCAACAGAAAGAGCAGCTAAAAGAGCTGGGTACTTTAATTAACTACAACGGCTACGGCTCGAAAGTTGAAGATTTACACTTTCATCCTGCAGAGCTGTACCGAGCTTTGCTGAAGTACACGTCACCATTTGAAGCTATTGAAGATACGGCCTCGCCATACTACCAATTGCAATCGGCTTACCAACAAGACATGGAGGCGGCTCTCGCAGTGCCTGCCATGCATGAGAGCGGTAAGCTGAAGTTGTTTGAGTTACCAAACACGGCGGCATCACGCCGAATCAGTGGTGTTTATGGCAACTGGCTGGCAAACCAAAACCCTGACTCTGCGCATGCGGTACTTACTGAAAATGCAGATGGGACTTATACGGTTTCACTCCGTGCCCCGTTAAACAATAAACAAGGTGCCGTGGCCGTGTGTGGTCAGTTCCCGACAGGTGGGGGGCGAGAGGCGGCGGCAGGAATCAACGCGTTAAGCAAAGATGATGTGAATGCTTTTATTGATGCGGTAGAAACCTACTACGCATAGTATTTTCCAAAATATGAATACAAAAAAGGAGCCGAGTGGCTCCTTTTTTATGACAAGTCAATAAGTCAGATAATTAGCGCTTTAACCAAGATTTCGGATTCTGCGCTTCACTATTACGACGAATTTCGAAGTACAGCGATGGCCTGTCTTGACCGCCCGTATCACCCGCGAGAGCAATCACTTCGCCGGCGGTGACTCGGTCGCCTTCTTTTTTAGTTAAGGCTTGGTTGTAACCATAGAGGGTCATGTCACCTTTGCCGTGGTCGAGCAGTACCACTAAACCGTATCCGCGCAGATACTCCGCAAATACGACAGTACCAGGATAAACGGCTTTCACTTGTTGACCATAGTTGGCAGACAGCACCATGCCCTTCCAGTTTACCTGCCCGGTTTGTCGCGTACCAAAGTTGTGTAACACACTGCCTTTTAGTGGCCAAGGCAACTTACCGCGCTGTTTGCCGAGTCCGTCCATTGGCACCGCATTACGCTTCGCTGCTTTGGCGATCTCTGCTTTTAAACGGGTTTCGTTGCGTTGCAGCTCTGCTAAGTAGCGTTTGTCATTCTTGATACTGCTCTGAATTTTATTCAGGGTTTGCTTACGCTTGGATTGTGTACTCGCTAGCGCTGTACGTTTTTCGGATTGCTGCTTGAGCAGAGTCTCGATTTGCTCTTTTTCTAGCTCGAGTTGGTTTTTGTTGTGCGCTAATTCTTGGGTTATTTTGGTGATCGCATCAATCACTTCAGCACGTGCTTTAGCTAAATGCTGGAAGTATTGGCTCATGCGGTCTTCTTCCACACCTTGATTTAACAAGTGACCATTGGCCTTCGCTCGCTCGGTTACGTAATACGTTTGCAGCAGCTGTTTGAGTTCTTCTTCTTGCTCTTGACGCTGTGCTTCTTGCAAGGCAATTTTCTCTTCTAGGTTTTCTATGTTTTTGTCTGCTTGTGCGAGGTTAGACTTGGTTTGTCGTATTTCACGCTCAAGCTTAGAAATACCAAGCTCTTGATCTTTTAGTGATTTCTGTAACTCATTGAGCTGCTTTTCTTGGGAAGAGAGCGATTTGCGCTGACGGCTTATCTCACTGGATACGCCTTTGAGCTCTTGCTGACTCACAGCAGAGGAGGTAATGGGATAAGTGGCAGATAAAGCACAAGTTAATAAAATAGCCGAGCGTAGAACAGGGTGATTTTGTTTTCGCACTTGAGAGTTACCTACCACGTTGTTGTCAAAAAGGTTTGTTGACGATTAAATACCATCTCCATGGATAAAGCTTTGCGACTTGCCGTTAAAGCCTTGATCCATATCGAGAGAGGGTTTGTCCGTTTTTGGACGTCCGACGATTTTTGCAGGCACGCCAGCCACCGTTGTGTGAGGAGGCACGGCTTGCAATACCACAGAGCAAGATCCGATTTTCGCGCCTTCACCGACTTCGATATTGCCAAGAATCTTTGCACCAGCTCCGATCATCACACCCTCGCGAATTTTCGGGTGACGATCACCGCATTCTTTACCAGTACCACCAAGGGTGACATCTTGCAGTATAGACACGTCGTTTTCGACCACGGCAGTTTCACCAATCACGATGCCTGTTGCATGGTCGAGCATGATGCCACTACCAATGCGCGCTGCAGGGTGGATATCGACCTGACATGCTACCGAAATCTGATTTTGTAGGTAAGTCGCAAGAGCGTGACGACCTTGCTTCCACAGCCAGTTTGCTACTCGGTAGCCTTGCAGTGCGTGATAGCCTTTTAGGTACAGCAATGGCATTGAGTACATTGAAACAGCAGGGTCGCGATTGACCGTGGCACAAATATCACAAGCCGCGCCGTCAGTGATGGTTGGATCTGCCGCAAAGGCTTCTTCAACCACTTCACGCACAGCCATCGCTGGCATGGAAGCGGTGTTCAATTTGTTAGCCAGAATATAACTCAGAGCGGCACACAAACTTTCATGCTTGATAATGGTGGCATGATAGAAGCTCGCCAGCATAGGCTCTTGTTCTGACATTTCACGGGCTTCTGAGACAATTTTGTTCCAGACTTTTTGTTTTTCGCAGTGTTTCATTCTCAATATCCAGAGTGGTTCTTCCGTGACCCGACAACTTCAATTTTTCTCAGATGAGCTGCAAAGGGCGGTAGATTGCTACTTTCCTTCGGCTTTTTTGTCACGAGCAAGTAAATCTTGCGCTGCTAAGCGCGCATCTTTTCCTTGATACAATACTTGATAAATTTGATCAACTATCGGCATCTCAACACCCATACGTTGAGAGAGTAGCCATACTTCTTTTGTATTGCGGTAACCCTCAACCACTTGGCCAATTTCTTCTTGAGCCGTATCAACGTCTTTACCTTGGCCTAATGCCAAGCCAAAGCGTCGGTTACGTGATTGGTTATCGGTACATGTCAGGACAAGATCGCCTAAACCTGCCATGCCCATAAAGGTTTCTGGCTGTGCACCCAGCGCAGCACCAAGGCGACTCATTTCAGCCAAGCCACGAGTAATTAATGCAGTACGGGCGTTGGCGCCAAAACCAATACCATCAGACATACCCGCACCAATCGCAATAACGTTTTTCACAGCGCCGCCCAATTGCATACCAATAAAGTCACTATTGGCATATACGCGGAAGGTTTTGCTACAGTGGATTTTTTCTTGTAGATCCGCAACAAATTCAGAATCTGGAGACGCAACTGAAATTGCAGTCGGCATACCCATTGCGAGCTCTTTCGCAAACGTTGGGCCAGACAATACTGCTAGTGAGTAGTTTTCACCGATAATGTCATAAGCGACGTCTTTCAGCAGGCGCCCCGTTTCAGGTTCAAGCCCTTTGGTTGCCCAACAGATGCGAGAGTCTTCGCGCAAGAATGGTTTACAGCTGTTTAGCACGATGCCAAAGACATGGCTTGGAACCACAACCAACAAATCTCGGCTTGCTTGAACGGCTTTTTCTAAATCCGATTCAATGATCAAGCTTTCAGGGAAATCAACACCTGGTAAGAAGGCATGGTTAGCTCGGTCTGCTTCTAGGCGAGCCATGTGCTCTGGCTCGTGTCCCCAAAGGACAACGTTCGCGCCGTTACGAGCGAGTGAAATTGCCAAAGAGGTGCCGTATGAGCCTGCGCCAATCACAGTCATTGCGATGTCTTTACCGTAAGCATTGTTTGTATTTGCTTGTGTCATGCTACCGCCTAATTGTCTTGCTACTAGTAGAATCTAGTTCCTAATCGTCAAATTTTACGCCTTCTGGCGATTAGGAACTAGGAACTTTTGTCAGAAATAAAAAATGCACATTGCATCGGATGGTAGACGCTCTGTGCATTTTATTTGAGTCGGTGACGTCAGCACTGTGGCTATTCGTCACTTATAAAACGTGAATTACGCTTCAGCTTCGCCTTGTTGAGCTTGCTGTTGTAGGTAGTTCATGAATAGCGCGTCAAAGTTTACTGGCGCTAGGTTCAGTTGAGGGAACGTACCTTTAACGACTAGGCTTGAGATAGTTTCACGAGCGTATGGGAATAGGATGTTCGGGCAGAATGCGCCTAGGCAATGTGCAAGTTGACCAGCTTCCATTTGTTCAGCAGTGAAGATACCACCTTGTTGAACTTCACATAGGAACGCAGTCTCTTCTTCGTTCTTCACAGTAACGGTTAGGCGTAGAACAACTTCGTAAACGCCTTCACCAAGCTCACGGCTTTGAGTGTCTAGGTCTAGTTTAACGTCTGGGTTCCACTCTTTCTGGAAAATTACTGGAGAGTTCGGCGCTTCAAAAGAAACGTCTTTTAGGAAGATGCGTTGAATTGCGAAGTTTTGTTGTGCGTCTTGAGGTGCTGCTTCAGCCATTTTTTAATCCTTAAATCAATATTTGTTGAGCCTAGAAACGTCTAAGCTCAGAAAACTGGTATGTCCTGAGACTAACTGAGCCAATCTACCTTGACTAGATGAAGCGTGTATTACGTGCAAAGCGTCACAACTTAGTGCTCCAACTGCTTTCAATTTGCTCAGTTTTTTGTCCGCGAGGCTTGGTAAAAGCGCGTTTAAACACGAACTTTCGTTCTTGCCACGTTCCTACTTCTTACCGCGAACTAACGGCAGGTTCGCTTCGTTCCACGCAATCAAACCATTTTTTAGTAGGCTCACGTTTTCGAAGCCTGCTTTTACTAGTAGGTTTGCGCTTTCTTGAGCGGTCTGTCCTGTCTTACATACCACAATGATTGGGTCTGATTTGTGGTTTTCAAGGCTACCCAAGTTACCCGCTTTGATGTCTGACGGTAAAATGTGAAGTGAGTCGGTGATATGACCTTTTTTGAACTCGTCTTTGGTACGGATATCCACTACAACGCCGTTTTCACGGTTCATAAGATGAGTCAGTTGGTTTACGTTGATTTCTTTGTATGCGGCTGTCGCTGATTTCACGATGTTCATGATAAAGGCGACAAGAAGACCTACCCAAACCAAAGATAGAATCATGTTCTGTTGGAAAAATTCAATGTACTCTTGCATGTCTTGAGCTCTTACGCTGTTGGCGGAAAAATAAAGCAGGAGTATAGCGAGGTTACGGCTCTTAGGCGAGAGGGTTAAAATTTTCTAACGAATAATTGAGATCTCTATAAACCCGTTATGCCCTTACTATCCGTACATTTCGCTCTGGTAGCTTGATTGCTTTGGCCTATTGGACTTATCGGTTTAAGTGACTTCTGTTTTACTGAGAAAAGAGAACAATAGGTATTAACCCATCTTGTTTGATGTTGCTTTAAATTAGCACTGTTTCAAGTGCAAAAATAAGAATGAGAAGCGTAAGAAAACCGAACTTAGACTGGGGTGTACAAAGCGTATTAGAAATGACTATGCTTGTGGAACACGTTTGTCGGCACTGACTCGTTGTTCGCTTAACTTGTAAGATAGCAACAATAAATCGCAAACATTATTTGATCTTAACCTACAGTTTTGGTTAAAAAGTGTAGTAAAATTACGCTAGTTTTGTTTCAAGGTTAGATAGGGCAGCGAGGCCCTACGCCAAAAGTTACTTAAATTTGATGAGGTCATCACTATGTCAGCTAAGAAGCCACTGGCTCTAGTTATCCTTGACGGTTACGGTTACCGTGAAGACACAGCAAGTAACGCAATTGCGAATGCGAAAACACCAGTAATGGATGCTCTGATTGCGAATAACCCACACACATTAATCTCTGCTTCAGGCATGGATGTTGGCCTTCCTGATGGTCAAATGGGTAACTCTGAAGTTGGTCACACTAACATTGGTGCAGGCCGCGTTGTATACCAAGACCTGACTCGTATCACTAAATCAATTGCGGATGGTGAGTTCGAAGAAACGCCTGCGCTAGTTGAAGCTATCGACTCTGCAGTGAAAGCTGAAAAAGCAGTACACATCATGGGCCTGATGTCTCCAGGCGGTGTTCACTCTCACGAAGACCACATTTACGCTGCAGTTGAAATGGCAGCGGCGCGTGGCGCAGAGAAAATCTACCTACACTGCTTCCTAGACGGCCGTGACACACCACCACGTAGTGCTGAAAACTCACTACAACGTTTCCAAGACCTATTTGCGAAACTAGGTAAAGGCCGCGTTGCTTCTCTAGTAGGTCGTTACTACGCAATGGACCGTGACAACAACTGGGATCGCGTCCAAGTTGCTTACGATCTTCTAACTCAAGCTAAAGCTGAGTTCACAGCAGAAACGGCAGTTGCAGGTCTAGAAGCGGCTTACGCTCGTGAAGAAAACGACGAATTCGTTAAAGCAACAACTATCAAAGCGGAAGGTCAAGAAGACGCAATCATGCAAGATGGTGATGCGGTTATCTTCATGAACTACCGTGCTGACCGTGCACGTCAAATCACTCGTGCATTCGTTCCTGCGTTTGACGGCTTTGAGCGTGCAGTATTCCCAGCAATCAACTTTGTGATGCTGACTCAATACGCGGCTGATATCCCTCTAGCTATCGCATTCCCACCTGCGTCTCTAGAAAACACTTACGGTGAGTGGCTATCTAAACAAGGTCAAACTCAGCTACGTATCTCTGAAACAGAGAAATACGCACACGTGACTTTCTTCTTCAACGGTGGTGTTGAGAACGAATTCGAAGGCGAAGAGCGTCAGTTGGTTGCTTCTCCAAAAGTTGCAACGTACGACATGCAGCCTGAAATGAGCTCTCCAGAACTAACAGAGAAGATGGTTGCGGCTATCAAATCAGGTAAGTTCGATACCATCATCTGTAACTACCCGAACGCAGATATGGTTGGTCACACTGGCGTTTATGAAGCGGCTGAGAAAGCAATCGAAGCTCTAGATGAAAGCGTGGGTAAAGTGGTTGAAGCAATCAAAGAAGTTGGCGGTCAACTATTGATCACTGCGGACCACGGTAACGCAGAAATGATGATCGACCCTGAAACTGGCGGCATCCACACTGCTCACACTAACCTACCAGTGCCTCTAATCTATGTAGGTGACAAAGCGGTTGAATTCAAAGAAGGCGGTAAACTGTCTGACCTTGCACCAACAATGCTTTCTCTAGCAGGTCTAGAAATCCCTGCAGAAATGACGGGTGAAGTATTAGTTAAATAATTAACTAACGGCTCCGAATGACAAAAGCCCGAGTTTAAACTCGGGCTTTTTTGTATCTGGCAATAAGGGCTGGTCTGTAAGGTTACTGAACCAAAATGCCCGCACCAATCACAGCTAGGGCTGCGCCCAACCATGCAAATCGGTTTGGTCGGCGTTTAGTGTAAATCCAGAGCAGTGGTAGCAACATAATTGGCGTGGTTGAAGATAGAAGTGCAACCATACCTACATTTCCTTCTTGCAGTGCGTATAAGATTAGCGTCATGCCGACGGCCATCGCCAAGAAACCATTAAGGGCAGTAATACCAAATATGCGCCAAGTAATGTGTTGCGTCGAGCGAGCGACTTTGACTCCTAGAATTAACAACATGCTGTGGGCGAAAAAGGCACTGATCATTCGAATAGCAGAAGCCGCAACTGGGTCAATACTGGTTTGCATTACTGGCTTGGCGATGATGCCGCCCAATGCTTGGCACATTGCTGCGGTTAAGCCAAGTCCAATACCCACCCAGATGTTACCTTTAATGTCTTCCAAGACGTTATTCACTTGACCTCTTCGGCCAAAGAATATCGCCATCACCACGCCGCTAAATACCAATGATGCGCCCAGTAGTTCTATTGTGGTCATGACTTCGCTAAATAAGAAGTAGCCCAAGATGGCAGAGAACACGGCGTGGCAAGAGAAGAGTAACCCGGCTTGTCTTGGCCCCATACGATTCAAACACGCGAATAGAGCGGTATCGCCAATAAAAATACCAATCAGTCCTGAGGCCATCATTGGCGTTACATGTTCCCAAGAAACCGTTAACCAGCCGCCAGTTATCCAGGCCATTGTTGATAAGATCACGGCTGTGCAGCCCATACGCCAGCGGCTGTAAGAAAATGCGCCTAGGTGTTGTGCAGGAATGACCGAAATTAGGCTAGAAACTGCCCACAGAAAAGCGGCGCATAAAGCAAGCCATTCGTAACCCATGATGTGTCGACGTCCTTGTAGAGTAGAGGAGTCTTAATATGCACGAAATTTATGGGATGTAAAAGCCGCTCTGTAAGGGCAGTAGCTGGAGAGCAGCTCCATGACAACACGCTTTTTCATGGAGCTCTTCGATTAAAACAGTACCAAAACTGCGCCATACACGATAAGTAGACCAATCAAACCAAGAATCAGCCCCACTTTCGCCATGTCTTTGCTCTCGATGAGGCCTGTTGAATAAGCCAAAGAGTTTGGTGGTGTGGAAACCGGTAAGATCATGCCAAGTGATGCGGAGAAGGCGACGACAACCAGTAAACCTTGTAGGCCACCAACCGCAATAAGGCTTGGCATGGATGTACCAATAGCGGCAGCAATAGGCATCAATAAGTTTGCCGTTGCGGTATTAGACATAAAGTTCGCCATTAACCAACACACTACTGATAGGGCTAAAACAACGGCAAATGGTGATAGCAGGCTGTAATCAATGGCGTGCGCTAATGCTTCGGCTAAGCCCGTTTTGTCTAAGGCAATACCAATTGCTATACCACCGGCAACCAGCCATAAAACATCCCAGTTAATCAGCTTGAGCTCTTCTTTTCCCATAATGCCCGTTAACGTGAACACTGCTAGTGGGATAATCGCGACAACATATGTATTCATGCCATGCACTTTCGTTGTCATCCAAAGCAAAATGGTTAGTGCAAAAGTGATGTAGACGACGATCGCACGCCAGCTCTTTTTGAATGTACCATCTAGCTTTAGTTTCATTTCTGGTTCGCTAGACGGAAACAGCTTTTGCAACAAGAACCAAGCTACAGTGAGTTGTACCAACACAAAGGGTAGACCCATTGTCATCCACGATAGGAAGTCTATCGCGTTTTCTCCAGTGAGATATTGAAGCGCTATCGCATTAGGTGGCGTGCCTATCGGAGTCGCAATGCCGCCTGTATTCGCTGCAATTGGAATACACAACACCAGTGCTTTAATGCCTAAATCCCCTTTAGGTGCTGAAGCGACGATGGGGCCAAGCAGGGCTAGCATCATCACGGTCGTGGCAGTATTGGACATAAACATTGAAAAAACGGCGGTAATTAACATCAAGCCCAGCATGATGAACTTAGGTTGGGTGCCGAATGGTTTTAATAGAACTCGGGCGAGGTTGTTGTCGAGCTCGTATTTGGAAGCCGCAATCGCAAGAGCAAAACCACCCATAAAAAGAATAATGATCGGTGAAGAGAAGGCCGAGAAAATATCGGTGTAAGCAATTAACTCTCCTAAATCATGCCCCGCTGGTGGATTGCGAAATAGATGCAAACCTTTATCCGATATCATGATCAGTTCAAGAGCGATAATAAGAATGGACGTAGCAAAAACGGGAACCGGCTCGAGAACCCAAAGTAGGGCAGCAAGAAGAAAAATAGCTAACAGGCGATGCTGAATTAAAGTGAGATCGTCAATAGGAATAGCATCGATCGGCATCATCAAAACACCGAGCGGAATTAAAAAGCACACCAGCAATTTCGCCAACGTGTTTACACTCATCTTTGGCATTGGCTGCCCCTCTAAATATTCATTCTAAGCGCAGGATAATTGATTGTGGAATGAGGGTCTTAGAGGCAGGTATGAGTTTGAGAAATAGAGGCTAAATTTCGAACGGAGTTTTGCTTTTTATCAATAAAAAGAGCCCTGAATAAAGGGCTCTTAACGGTGTTTTACTCAATTTTTTAAGGCGTAAGGTGTGCCCATAACGGTTGGCTTACCGTTTTCCATGCTTGCGTCAAACTCAATCGCGTCTTTGGCAAACAGGTTAATAACAGTAGAACCCAGTTTGAAGCGGCCCATCTCTTCGCCTTTTTTCAAGATCACGGCCTTGTCACCCTCTGCTGGGTAATCCCATTTGTAGACAGTGTTTCCACGAGGCGGAGTGATCGTGCCAGCCCATACTTGCTCAATGCTACCAACAATTGTCGCACCAACAAGCACCTGTGCCATTGGACCAAACTCAGTATCGAAGATACACACCACACGCTCGTTACGTGCAAATAGGTTTGGTACGTTTTCTGCTGTCAGAGGGTTTACTGAGAACAGGTCACCTGGTACGTAAATCATTTGGCGCAGAGTGCCGTCACATGGCATGTGTACACGGTGGTAATCGCGCGGAGATAGGTACAATGTCGCAAAAGAACCATCTTTAAATTCGTCAGCTAAATTCGCGTCACCGCCCAGCAATTCTTGTGCTGAGAAGTGATGACCTTTTGCTTGGATAAGTTGACCATCTTCAATAGGGCCAAACTGGCTAACACAAGCGTCGGCTGGATGAGTGATGACGTTTTCGCCTTCAGAAATTGGGCGTGCGCCTTCTTTTAGCTCACGAACGAAAAACTCGTTGAACGTTTTAAAATGCTTAGGATCTGAGTGCTTTGCCTCATCCATATTCACATTGTATTGTTTGATAAACCAACGAATAACTGCTGTTGTTAGACCGCCAGCTTTTGCTGAAGCCAGTTTACCCATTAGGCGAGTGAGGCCGTGTTGTGGGATCCAGTACTGCAGTCCAACTTTAAACTTGTCCATCTTTAATTCCGATACTTCTGTTAGATTCGCGCTTTAGGGCGCGTGATGTTACTGAAATTTAATTTGCTTGTCAGTATTAGGTGAAGACTTTTTACACAGTTACAGCCTTAACTCAATTACAGATCGGCTTTTTTATTACGTGAATACTGACGATTTGCTTTGTTTTCAACCATGCTTTCCAAAATGCGATGATAGTTTTCAAAGCGAGTTTCGTTAATTTCCCCGTTCTCGACAGCTTCGCGTAGAAGGCAGCCTGGGTCATCATTGTGTTTACAATCTCGGAACTTGCAACCGCCTAAATATGGTCGAAATTCAACGAATGCTTTTGTTACTTCTTCTGCTTCCAAATGCCAAAGACCAAATTCACGTACTCCAGGTGAGTCGATCAAATCGCCACCCGTTGGAATGTGGTATAAACGTGCAGCCGTCGTGGTGTGTTGGCCCAAGCCAGAGTTCTCAGAGACTTCGCCTTCTTCCACTTCGCTCTCTAGTTCCGGCATTAACGCGTTGACTAAGCTGGATTTCCCTACGCCTGATTGACCAACAAAGATATTAATTCGGTCACGCAGCAGGGTTTCTAGTTCAGCAATGCCTTCTCCAGACTTCTTGCTGACCAGAAGCACTTTATAGCCAATGCGTTCATATTCTTTGAGCCATTCTTCATACATTGCACGATCATCGGCTTCTAGAAGGTCGACTTTATTTAAGACCAACAATGGCGCAATATTCAGTGTTTCTGATGCAACGAGATAGCGGTCAATAATATTTAGCGATAGCTCTGGTAATACCGAAGAGACAATGACCATTTGATCAATATTGGCTGCAACGGGTTTTAGGCCATCGTAATAATCTGGACGAGTGAGCACTGAAGAGCGAGGCTCTACCGCTTCAACAACACCAGAGATGCCCGCCATAGACTCCAATCCTTCGCGCCATAAAACACGATCGCCAGATACTAGAGACTCAATACCACGGCGGAGGTTACAGCGTTGAATTTCGCCTGTTTCAAGGTCTTCAATGTCCGCGTGCTGACCAAAACGAGTGATCACGAGACCTTGCTTGCTGGCGCCTAGCATGTTTTCATCCCACTGGATGGAATCTTCTTGCTTCTTCAAACGCTTTTGTTGGTTGCTACGTACGCGTCGCACCTGACCTTTGGTTAACTTTTTCTTCTTTGCCACAATTCTGTACTTTATGTGAATTTACTCAAATGGTTGAGCCGTACTCTTGGCTCCGTGTATGAGTATCGTGTTTCTCGTATTTTGAGGTATAGTACCTCTTTTATCGATAAACAAATAGGCGGCGTAACCATGTCCTTTAGCGATCAAAACCTAATTTGGGTTGATTTAGAGATGACAGGGCTTGATCCTGAAACGCACAAAATCATCGAAATTGCTTCTATTGTCACGGATAGCGAACTAAATATTTTGGCTGAAGGTCCAGTGTTAGCGATTCATCAGCCGGAAGAAGAACTGGCGAAAATGGACGACTGGTGTACTAATACGCATACGGCAAGCGGTTTGGTGGAGCGCGTTCGAAACAGTCAAATCTCAGAACAAGACGCAGTCGCACAAACCATTGAATTTTTAGAAAAATGGGTGCCAAAAGGGGCGTCGCCAATATGTGGTAACAGCATTGGGCAGGATCGTCGCTTTTTATACAAGCATATGCCTGAGTTGGAAGAGTTCTTCCATTACCGATATGTTGACGTTAGTACTCTTAAAGAACTAGCACGTCGCTGGCAACCTGAGGTGCTAAATGGGTTCACAAAACAGGGAACACATTTGGCCTTGGACGACATTCGTGAGTCCATCGCAGAACTTAAGTACTATCGAGGTACTATTTTCAAGATTTAACTGTTAAGGTTGCGATCCAAATTGTTGTAATTTATATCGCTTTTGATTGCTTTTTCGTCGTTCAGTAAAAAAATAAAGTTTTTTTGAAGGAAGGACTTGCATCACAAAAAAATGCTCTTATAATTCGCAGCCCTAAACAGCGGAAACGTTGTTGATGCGACACTAGCTCAGTTGGTAGAGCGCAACCTTGCCAAGGTTGAGGTCACGAGTTCGAACCTCGTGTGTCGCTCC
>NZ_JAWOTK010000018.1:0-66113 GCF_033338855.1 Vibrio sp. Vb0937
CATCATGAACGAGCGTCGCGCCCTAGGATTTGGGCTCTCAGCAGTATTACTTTGGTCTACCGTTGCAACCGCATTTAAACTCACGTTGGCAGAATTTACGCCGATTCAAATGCTATGCATTGCCAGCATCGTCTCTGCGATTGCGCTAACAGTAATCTGTGGTGTGCAAGGTAAACTGGGCCAGTTAAGCGCTACATTTTTCTCAAACCCTTGGTATTACCTACTGCTTGGGTTGATTAACCCTTTGGCGTATTACGTTATTCTGTTCAAAGCATATGACTTGCTGCCCGCATCTCAGGCTCAAGCGATCAACTACAGCTGGGCCATCACCTTAACGCTAATGGCCGCTGTTTTCTTAGGACAAAAGATCCGTGGTAAGGACTGGCTGGCTTGCGGTTTTAGTTATGTCGGCGTGATAGTGATTGCCACACAAGGCAATCTTTTAGGCATGGAATTTGAGAGCCCGTTGGGTGTTGGTCTTGCGCTGCTATCAACGCTGCTGTGGGCCGGTTACTGGATTTTAAATACCAAAAATAAGGCCGACCCTGTGGTTGGCGTTCTGCTCGGCTTTTTGGTCGCTATTCCATTCGCCATTGGTTTAAGTCTTTATGAAGGTGCGAACTGGCAGATGATCTCAGCTAAAGGCTGGGCAGCGGTGACGTATGTCGGACTGTTTGAAATGGGGATCACTTTCGTTTTGTGGCTGAGCGCACTCAAATCAACGCAAAACACCGCGCGTATCAGTAATCTGATCTTTGCTTCTCCATTTATCTCACTCATGTTGTTAGCTACTATCATCGGCGAAGAAATTCATCCTTCAACCTTGATTGGCCTGGTGTTGATCATCAGTGGCTTAGTCATTCAGCAAGTCTCATGGGGCAAGAAAACCAAAGCGGTAAACGCTTCTTAATCACCTATCAAAAGCCCTAAAAAACGATGCAATAAGTTGGATAAAAAAGAGATATAGATAACATTTTAATGATAGAAAGCACTTTACGCTGCTAGGATTTAGCTACGCGTTGGATACGATACTCACAAAGCCCAATAGCTTACGCTAGATTCTAATATAATTACCTTTGGGCGATTTAGGACTCGTTATTAATTATGTTTCGCTTCGCTATTCCTTCGCCTTTGATGGCAGACTGGCAACACGTTCTGCGACAATGCTGTGATGTAACTCAAGCTCAGGGACAGCTTTATACTCTGAGCGATACTCAGCAGTGGCTATCGACTGAGGTGTCCACCTCAACCCAAAATCATCGTGCTATCGTCGATGTAATAACGCAAGTTGTCGATCACTTTACGCCGACAGATTTTACAGTTAGCCATACCCCTTTTGAAGAGCAAACCTTGAGCATAGGACCGATTTGGCTACCTAATGGCGAATTGCTTGCCGTACTGACATTGACTCACCCTAATGATCAATCGACGGTTGTTTCGGCATGGCTAAGCGCAATCGCGGGGCGGATCAGCTTTGATATCAACTTGCACTGTCAGCAAGAACAAACGCGACATCAAAGCGCGGAAATAAAGCCAACACCAACACTACAAGAGTTTATCGACTGCCTTGAAGACCACGTATGGATAAAAGGCATGGATGGCCTTTATTCGATGACCAACCGAAGCGTAGAAAACGCGTGGCAAAAAACCAACAGTGAAATCATTGGAAAAGACGATTTTGCCCTGTTTAGCCATGAACGTGCGGAAAAATTCATTGATGCCGATAAATTGGTGGTAGCCACTGGCACGCAAAATATTGTTGAAGAATGCCGTCAAATTGATGAAAACAATAACCCCACTTGGCTAGAAACCATTAAGTCTCCTGTCCGTGATCATGCGGGAAACTTAATCGGCATTCTGGGGATGACACGTAACATCACCCGCCGAAAAATGGTAGAAACGCAGCTCTCCTTAGCGTCCCAAATTTTCAACAATTCGCAAGAAGGCATGGTCATTACAGACCGCAATGCCAACATCATTGATGTAAACACGGCTTTTACCCAAATTACAGGTTACCGCTCTGAAGAGGTGATAGGAAAAAACCCACGAATCCTGCGCTCAGGCCATCATGATCAAGGTTTCTATCAACAGTTGTGGCATCAACTCGAAAACAAAGGCCAATGGAAAGGCGAATTCATCAACAGAAAGAAAGATGGCAGCATTTATCCGCAATTAGCGACCATTAGCGCCGTAATGGACGATAAAAACCACCTTATTAACTACATTTGTGTGTTTGAAGATATCTCTGTGCGTAAGGCACACGAAGAAAAGCTGCAGCGCATGGCTTTTTACGATCCATTAACCAATCTACCTAATCGCACCCATTTACTCAGCTTACTCGAACAACACATCGAAACCGGACACAAAAACCAGCAGACGTTTGCCACCCTATTCTTAGATATCGACCATTTCAAACACATCAACGATAGCATGGGCCACTTCTGTGGTGACCAATTGCTGTCTAAGTTAGCGATTCGTCTGCAAGATGTGCTTCACCTCAATGCGCATGTGGCTCGCATTGGCGGCGATGAATTTGTGATTATTTTGCCAGACATCCATAGTGATGTTGCCTTACTGGAAACCGTCGGCGATATTCTAAGCGTATTCCAGCAACCATTCGACTTGGCAAATCACGACTCACTTCGTGTCTCGACCAGTATTGGTATTGCCTTGTACCCAAGAGACGGTCAAGACAGTGAAACCTTACTGAAAAACGCAGACACCGCGATGTACTTAGCGAAGAAAAATGGACGCAACGGCTACGCGTTTTACTCACCGGATTTGACCGATAAATCCGTATCCCATGTACGCATTCAATCCGCTTTGCATCAAGCAATAGAAAAACAACAACTCCGGTTAGAATTCCAACCGCAATACAACTTGGAACAAAATTCGATTGTCGGCGTGGAAGCTTTATTACGCTGGCAGCATCCAGAGTTTGGCCTTGTACCACCAGCAGACTTTATTCCAATTGCAGAAAAAACAGGGCTGATTCAAAGTATTGGTGAGTGGGTGTTACAACAAGCTTGTTTGCAAGGTAATGCTTGGCTGGACCAAGGCATCGAGTTTGGCAAAATCGCCGTCAATGTTTCTGCGTTGCAGCTTCAGCAGTCAAATTTCATTCAGCGATTAAGTACTATCCTCGATAACACCGGATACCCTGCCCAACGGTTAGATTTGGAGATCACAGAGAGCTTTTTACTGATCGACCCTCAACAAGCCATTGCATCGTTAAATCAATTACGAGAGCTGGGTATTGAGATTTCTCTGGATGACTTTGGAACTGGCTATTCGTCTTTGTCTTACTTGAAAGGTTTGCCAATCAACAAACTGAAAATTGACCGCTCATTTGTCAGTGATGTCCCAAGTAATAGCGACAGCAACGCGATTGTGAATGCCATTATTGCCATGGGAAAAACGCTGTCGTTGAAAGTCGTCGCGGAAGGGATAGAAACTCGGGAACAAGCCGATTATTTATTCGAAAAAGGCTGTATTTATGGTCAGGGATATTTATTTAGTCAGCCAGTGAGCGCTGAAAAACTGTTTCATTGAACCAGCTTGCTCCTCAAGTCACTCTCGCGGTGCCACGTCCGCGGAGGTGATTTGCTTTGCTTGATTTTGGGCTGATTGGCACAGCTCTAGGCGATCAACCAAAATATTGATACAAACCAGCAACGGCACACCGATCAATAGTCCCATTCCGCCCCAAAGCCAGCCCCAAAAAACAAGCCAAACAAAAATCACTAATGGGTTTAAATTAAACCTTTTCCCCAATAGTGTTGGTGTAACAAACTGACTTTCAATCAAATTGAGCAGTAAATAGATAGACACAACCGTCAGCATAAAACTGACCGACTCCAACTGAAGATAAGCAACAAAGCCAAAGCTCATCATGGATATGACAGGGCCGAGGTACGGCGCAAAATTCATCACGCCTGCAAATGCGCCCCATAGAAATGGATCTTCAAGGCCTAGAACAAAAAACACGGCCCCGACACTCAACCCCAGCCCAGCATTCACTAAAGTGATGGTGCCAATGTATCGAGATAGGTCTTTCTGTAGCGCTTTGACCAACTCAATCGCTTGGCGCTGTTTGGCGAACCCATGTAAGTAAGACACTGACTTTCGAAATAAGCTTCGTCCATGATTGAGCATAAAGTAAACCATAAACAGCACGATCATCGCTTGTGTCAAAATCGTCGGCGTAGTGGTCGCGAGCGTTTTTACCAAAGAAAATACGGTGTTGTTCCCGACCTCATCCATACTCATATCGTTGGCGATATTCAATGGAGTATTAAGGTGATCAGCCGAAGCTTTAGTAACTTCGCTTACTTCTTGCGACACATTTTTCACGATACTGGGCAGCTCAGACCACCATTGCTTGGCGGGCTCCGACATGGCGGCAAGACCAATAATTGAAGCGCCAACGAGGAATGACAGCGTCAACACGACGGTAATAGCACGTGGTAAGCCTTTGTCTTCAAGATAATTAATGAAAGGACTGCACAGCAGAGAAATAAAGGTGCTAAGCACAATAGGTAACAATATTGGCTTGGCAAAATACAGCCCTGGGACGAGTAACAGGACGAGAAGCGTTGCACCAATCGCAGTGTTGGCAGGAATGTTCAATTTCGCTGTCATAATAAGCTCAGAATCGGTAAGAAAATTTTGCGGTGAAATCCGCTATTAGAGTGGTTCGCCCTCTGTCGTCGCAGCGTTGCTTACTTGTGTTGCTGCATTTCCATTTTGCTCCGCATCTGACTCATCCAGAGAAGCTGCCGCGACCGGCTTTGTGAGCGAATCGGCAATATCAGACACGCTGCTAACCAATAGCCCCATTGACGAAATAGAAGAAGTCAGTCGAGACAATCGACCTGCTTTTGCTGCGGTAACGGCAACGACAGCACTAATGCCTAATGTCGTCCAAGGGTTTTCTCTCACAAACTTCTTGGTGGTAAACGTGAACATTTCCATCGACAAACAGCATTGCTCTAGAGACGCTTTACCTTCCATCCGCTTGATCCGCATGGCTCGATTGAGCTTTTGTAGCGAGCGCATCCCACCCCTCCTGTAATTGTTCTGTCGTATTTTTGAATCCAAGAAATCCAACTAAACGCTTCTGCCACCAGGCTAAAGCAAATAATGCCAAGCCTAATGATGTGATAAATACACCCACGGCAACATACACGTTGGCAGTTAACTGATAAGCCACCACCCCAGAGGCAAGGCACAAACTGAATACGAACAATACCGACAATAGGGTAAAAACAACGGTACACAGCAAAATCTGACGCACTGCGGACACGTTAACTTTCATCTCCAAGAGGAACAAATCCAACGTTGAACCTGACCATGCTTTTAGCGATGTCGTCAGTTGGTCCAATTGCGCAAGAATGCTGCTCAAACCATTAATGGTTTGTTGGATATCCTGTTCTTCTGCCCCATCAGGGGCTCGGCCGCTGTCTGAAGCCGCCGAGCCTGATTGCTGATTGGTAACTTGCCCTGAGTTATTCATGTGAAGCCTCGCCTTTCTGTTGTGTGGCTTAATCCTTGGTGACCACTATTATTTGATCAGCTTCGAAACCGCCCAACCAGCAAGGAAGGCGCAGCCTATGCTCAGCAATGGGCGCTCCTTGATTACATTTTCTGCCGACTTAGTCGCCTGCTGAACTTGCTGCGCACCGACATCCAGCTTCTCTTTGGCTTGGTCTTTCATCGCGCCAACGGCTTCCGTCGTGGCTTGTTCCGCTAAGTGATATGCTTCTTCTAACTGCTCTTGAGGTTTTACTGTGCTTTCTTTTGTAGTAGCCATAACTAGCCTCCATTAATGAGTTGAATAGTGAATCAAGTGAAACAATGTTTGACCTCACTTACTCCCTACAAAGCCATATCCATGCCAGAATTTTAAGTTATTGTTTTTTATTGATTTTATTTTTATTTCGATAAAAAGCCGTATCTGTACGTGTAATTCTTTCCAGGCTTTCCCCGCCATTCTTGTAATTTTTTCTTAGCGCCTTACCGACTGTTAGCAAGTTATTGCAAAACAAGATATTAAGTCACTGATTAATAAGACTTAAAGTTCATTGGCATACAACCTGCAACTGAAGACGAAACATCGTGTTTGTATTCCATACGCTCAAACACCCCTATCACCAGTAAATAAGGAGTGGCATATGAAAAATGAAAACATCGCCTCAATCATTGAGCTTATCGAAAGCGGAAATGAAATTTACAACAAGGCCATCGAGAACATCGACAACACTTCTTTGAATAATGTGTTGGTAGAACTGCTCAGAGTACGTGAGCGTGCAGTCATTGAGCTCACTCCCTACTCTCTAGCAAGTAACAATGAAGAATCTGCCGACGACACTCCGGTTTCCTACACCATCAAGGCGCGTGAGGTCTACAGCGACGTGATGAAGGAAGTGTCCTCTGACAAAGAGTCTATGTATTTAGAACAGCTTGAAGGTGTCGAAAGCAAGGTACTCAAAGAGATTGAGAATTTGATTACTTCCCACCCAGAGCAGGCGGATAACTCGGTTCTGCTGAAAGTTCGTAGCGATATAAAAAGCTGCAAAGAAAAACTCAGCAGCATCAGCCTTATTAGCTAAAACTTGGTGGTCGCCTTTGCAATAAAGCTCGGTATTGATCAAAGAAATGGCCAACTTGCTTTGGCCATTTCTGACAAGCCCACAGGCGCATTAACATAACCATCACGAGAAATGTCCCACGACAATAGTCATAAATAAAGAGGTCACTATGACATTGGATAACAATCGAGTAAGGGAGCTACTCGTAAAAATGACACACCATCGCCAAACGTGTTTGCCTCTCGTTAACCCGCAATCACACATGACACTCGCAAGAGCGGCATATCGATTCGTGAAAATAGAAAAAGTGATGATCAAAAAGATGGCGAAGCTGTTCTTCGATCAAGATGGTGAACAATTCATTGCAGAAAATGCCACCGAATACGGCGTTGCCGAGTTAGGCAATTACAAAGAAATGCATTTTATGAATAAACTACTGTTAGATGATTTAAAAGCCCTGCTTAGAGCCATTGACGACACCAACTTAACCGCACTTGTTTCTTATTGGTTAGCTGCTTTACAAGTTGAAAACGATGAAATTGAAAAGCACTTACCTCAGGGTGAGTAATTATACTCGCCCTTCTTTCTTTCACTTTGTTTAACCCTCATCCCCAATCAACCTAGTAAAAGGTGTAGATAGAAAAAAGCCGCTGCATCTACTACGCAGCGACCTTGATAGCCTTTTTACGACGCACACCAAATCATCAAACAACACAGAAAAAGCGCCATGTAGAATACGAAGCAAATGGCGCGTTATCCGCGGATTATCTGTGTTAAAGCGAAGCTGATTTACCTCTCTGGCTTGGAACAAATACGTTCAATGACTTTGGACGCAGCTTGATTGCCAGTTGCTCATCAGAATACAGTTCACCATCAATCACATACTCAATCGGTTTATTCGCAGAAATAGTGACGCTCTGAGCCGTCGCGTATTGAAAATGTGTCGATTCTTCCTGTGCGCCTACGCTCGTTAATGTCAGATCCGACAATGCGATAAGACGTCCGCCTAAAGACTCGGTGTTATCTAAATATGTGATATGCAGCTTGCCATCATCAGGCTGCGGCGCATCACCACCTTGGGCAAGCAACGTACTAAATGGAGCGATATTCGCAACGACAAAACTATGGACTTCAAGCGTTTGTGTATTATTGTCGTGGTTTCCATCTTCAGTTGGATCGTCTAACGAAACGGTTAAAGCTTGCGTTTCTTCCGCCACTACAGCATTAAAAAAGCCGGTGAGGTAAGCGAGTTGTCCAAAAACATTTTTCTCTTCTCGCTGAGCGTGCTCGATCATTTTCTGTTCTAGCCCAATGCCTAAGACCAATAAAATAAGCCGCTGATTACAGTCCGCAGTATCAATACGTTGGCAGTGTCCGCCAAGCAACGCTTCACACGCTTTTTCGACCGGTGAGAATTTTACGCCAACGCCATAGAGCACATGACATAACGCATTGGCAGTTCCGAGCGGAACAATACCGAGTTTTAGGTCGGTATCCACCAATTGGCTCGCCACCTCTGTTACTGTGCCATCGCCACCAGCTACGATGATTTGCTTAGCTCCACTTTCTTTTGCCTGTTGTGTTAGCTGCTCGGCGCTGAGGTTTGTGGTGGTTTGATGAATACTCAAGCGATATTTTTTGGTTAGTTCACGAATCAAGTGCTGTTCGTTTTCCTCCCATTTTCCGCCACCTGCAACAGGGTTAACCACCATCCAAGTGGATTGATCCAGCCCTAGCACGCCTTTTTCACTGATCGCTCGTAACGTTCTAATCTGTAATTTATTCAATCTCGCGGTACTGCGTACGTCATTGATTTTTTTCATCACGGATTCAACCGTCAGTGACGGGTCTTTGCTTAATAAATACGCCGCCACAACAAACACTGAACGACCACGCCCTAACGCACAATGCACAACCACTGCCCGCGAGCACGAGATTTGAGTATCAATCCAGTTAATCGCATGGCGCAGGCGCTCTAGCGTTGGGGCTTTGTGGTCGAGTACCGGAATCGAAAGGTAATGAAACTGCTTGTCGGTCATCGCGCTTTCAAGGCCTGCAAATTCTGCGGTGACATCGACAATACAAGAGATCTCATTGGATTCGAGAAAATCTAAGTCACTCTGAAACAAACGGCGAGATAGGTATAAATTGTCGCTGACTTTTTGGATTGGAGGTACAGTATCACGCCGTCTTTCCCAGGCGTTATACGCTCTAGCCCCCAATAAAAATGGGATGAATGCCCAGCGAATCCACCTGACAATCTTGCCATCTTGGTTTTTTCTAAAAATAGAGGGAATGTCGAATACGTAGGCTACGCTGACCAACGCTAAAGAAAGAGATATCCACAAGAACAGCAGACTAACGATAATTTGAGGCGTATAGATAGCGGCCAATAAACTGATCAGAGCGCCAAGAATATAATATTTGATGATAAACATTCGCTCTCCTTGCCTTCAGCGAGTGCACTTTTTAGTGGAAGTTAGAATACGCGGGGGATTGAGCTTGGATACATGAACTTGAGTAAACGCCTTGATTGAGTGCCTTCCCGTGCCGAAATGGCACGAAAAGGTCCAACACTCTACCTAGCTTGCCATCTCTTCAACATAACCATCCGCTAGTTTCATTTTCTGCTTATCGGTCATTACCTTGCCGGCTAACTGGAAGAAACGCTGCTCTTCTTCCTCAAGATGGTGCAACACTTTGTGACGTAAGGTTTTCATTAGGTTGAGCCACGCTGGCGAGCTCATATCGGTTGCATCAAGCTGTGCAATCACTTTATCAATTTCATGATGCTCTGCGATGCCATGGCGAGTGAGATCAATGGTCTTATCGCTATCTATTAAAGGCGCGTAGAAAAACCGCTCTTCTGCCGCTGCGTGCTGTTCGAGTTCCTCTTTAAGGTTGTGATAAAACTCTTCACGAGCGGGGGAATCTCCAGACGTTTCCATCAGAGCATCGAGTAAAAGGCGTTGCTTTTCATGGCTCTCTTTCAGTACATCAAATATGTTTTTCATCTTTGACTCCTTATCTGATTGTAAACAATTGGGACAAAAGGAAGGGCGGTTATTGACCGCCCCTCTCTTACATAGCTATGCGTAAAAAACCTAACCTGATTCGGCTAACAGTCTTGGTCTTCAGCGTTTAGATTTTCTTTAATGTTTTCACATTCATCTTCAATCGCATTTTGGGTTTCTTCGGCGGCTTCATCTATCTTTTTGCCGGCCTGTTCCATTGGCCCTTCTTCACTACAAGCTGCCAACGCAAACACCAAACCGAATACTGCGGCGATACGGTAAATAAATGACGTAAGTCGCATGGAATCTCCTATCTATTTACGTTTTTTCTTCCCAGCAGAACAATCACTATTGATACAATTAATGACAATAGGAATAGGTAAAATATCACTTGCGCGATAGAGGCAGCAGCTCCTGCAATACCGGTAAAGCCTAATAGTGCAGAAATTAGTGCCAGTGCCAGAAAAATAAACATCCAACGAACCATAGTGTTACCTCCTAATAAAAGTGGGTTAAATCACTCGGCTCGCTATTATTGAACCACTTCTAGCTTATCAATCACCTTATTTACGTCATTGGTGTTATTTGCAATTGAAATTGCAAGATCATGCTCCGCATCTGAATTAACTTTACCTGCCAACGTTACCGTTTTGTGTTCTGTCGTTACATCAATATCCGTACCACTCACATTGGTATCCATTAGTAGGCGCGTTTTAACTATAGTCGTGATTTTAGAATCGGTCAGTGTAGCTAAAGCTTCTGAATCAGTTTCTTTCTTGCCTTCATTCACTACTGACAATTCGTTGTTTACTTTTTTCACACCATCAAGACCAGTAACAAGCTCTTCGGCAAGTGATTTTTCAAGATCATTGTTTACCGAACCAGAAAGGGTAACGACCTGATTCTCAACATCGGTATTGATATCAAAAGAGTTGAGATTGCTGTTTAGCAGTAGCGTGGTTTCAGCTTTACCATCTAGCCAAGCGTCCATGGATTCTTTTTCCCATTTATCACTCGCTAAGACTGCTGTAGATGAAGTAGCAAGAACTGACGTAAGTACAATTTTAGCTGCGATGTTATTCATGGTAATTCTCCTTTATTGACGTTGCATTTCCCTAGGAGCAAACCATGTGCCAACTTTATAACTTATTGTTTTTAATTAACTAATAAAGAAAAGAGGTAAAAATGAGATGAGCAATAAAGTATAAGCATGAATTATTTACACGTAAAAAATGTAATTTTTAATCGGTGATAAAGCCTCCGTCACTTGTGCCGAAATAACCTGATAAAACAGAAAGGCTATTTCTCCAGAATCAATTAATAGCAAAATTATTATTTTAAAAATAAAAATCTGAACAAAAGGAAATATCTACTGATGGCTCTCACCGATATATACCAAAAAGGGGCTAACAACATAAAAATACCGAACAAACCCTTAAATCTATGCTGACAATATTTTGTCTTGTGAAGTGAGAATAATCCACGTACATTGTTTCTGTCATAGTAAAGAGGACATTTCTATGTCGATGCCAAGCCTGTTTCTAAGAATACAAGATCCATCACTTAAAAATGCCATCGCTTCTTGCCAGGAACTGAACAAATTTCGTCTGCATGACATCGATGCCGCAGACCAATGGATTGAAGATTTCCTACAACTCAAACCGGAAGTTGCGATTGTTGAAGTCGCCCACTTTACTAGTGCAGATTATCAACGTCTTTCTAATATCGAAGACATCTACGATATGGACTTGATCATCATTAGCTCAGGCGCTCCAAACGAGAACTTGGATAAGCTGATGAACTTGGGTGCTATTTTTCACTACAGAAAGCCCGTTGATATTGCCATTCTGACGGACACCCTGAGCGAAGTCAGCCAGTACTATCAACACAAACAAGATCAAGGGCGTAAAGTGTCCACCAGCGATCTTGACCAATTTGGTCTTTTGGTCGGCTCTTCCTCTCCGATGCATCAGCTCTATCGTATGATCAGGCGCGTTGCTAAAACAGAAGCCAACGTCCTTATTGTCGGTGAAAGTGGATCAGGCAAAGAACTGGTGGCGCAGACCATCCACTTAGCGAGTGAGCGTAAACAACAGCCCTTTATAGCGATTAACTGTGGTGCCATTAGCCCTGAATTGGTTGATAGTGAACTGTTTGGCCATGAGAAAGGCGCTTTTACCGGAGCAAATAAAACTCACCAAGGTGTATTTAAGCAGGCAGAGGGCGGCACCCTATTTTTAGATGAAATCACCGAGATGCCTATCGAGCATCAAGTGAAGCTATTGCGGGTGCTAGAAACCGGAGAGTATCGCCCAGTTGGCAGTAATACAGTTCATATCGCTAATACTCGCATCATTGCTGCTACAAACCGTGATCCTAAAATCGCCATTGAGGAGCAGTTCCTGCGTGAAGATCTGTTTTTCCGCTTATCGCATTTCCCATTAACGATACCGCCACTGCGAGAACGAGGCGGTGATATCGTAGGTCTGGCCAAGCACTTTATTGCGCACCGCAACGCCAATGAGGCAAAAACCAAAACGATTCTTGACTCTGCGATCCAAAAAATCGCTGCACACGACTGGCCAGGTAATGTCCGTGAGCTCAAACACACGATCGAGCGTGCATTCATTTTGGCTGATGACACCATCCGAGATGAACATCTTATCTTCGACACACCACCATTGGAAACAGGCACCAGTATCGAAGACCTTGTTCCGGCGGGCGTTTCGCTAGAAGAGCTAGAAAAAGCCGCCATTCTCAATACCCTTGAAGAGAATCAAGGTAATAAAACGGAATCAGCGCAGGAGTTAGGCATTAGCGTGAAAACGCTCTATAACAAACTCGAAAAGTATCAAGACGAGTAACTCGCTATGGGAATACAAAAAGAGCACTGACTTTTATTCAGTGCTCTTTTTGTATCTTATCTTTTATGCAGTTAGGCTGCGTTTGGTGTTTGATTAAACCCACTGCCCCGCAACAAAGCCGCTCGACCAGCACCACTGAAAATTGTAGCCCCCTAGCCAACCAGTCACATCCATCACTTCACCAATAAAATAAAGCCCTTTAATGTCTTTGCATTCCATGGTTTTCGAGGATAAGTGATCAGTATCGACACCGCCGAGTGTCACTTCCGCAGTTCGGTAGCCTTCGGTGCCATTCGGGGCGATATCCCAATGCTCTAGGCGCTCCACAATCGCCGCAAGCTCCTTTTGATTGAACTGTTTTAGCGGTTTATCGACTAGCTCTTTACGTTCAATTAAGACTTCAACCAGACGCTTAGGCAGCACTTTGGCAAGCGTATTCTTGAGTGACTGATTTGGATGCTTCTCACGACTACGTTCTAATAACTCAGCAACATCATCGTTTGGCACAAGATTGATCAACACCTTTTGTCCGGCCCGCCAGAATGAAGAAATCTGTAACACTGCTGGACCAGATAAGCCACGATGTGTGAACAACAGGGCTTCTTTGAACATGGTGCCATCTTCAGCCGTAATTTCCACAGGTACCGCGATACCAGATAACTCAGCAAAGTCTTCTTTGTCTTCTTTATGCAGAGTAAATGGTACAAGCCCTGCCGTGGTTGGGATAACTCGAAGACCAAATTGTTCCGCGACTTTATAACCAAATGGTGTCGCTCCCAGTTTTGGCATCGACAAGCCACCTGTTGCGATAACTAAAGACTCACATTCGACAATCTCAGTGCCAGCATGCAAACGAAAGCCTTCATCAATTTTTTCAATCGAATGAACATCGCATTGGTAACGCTGCTCGATGTTCGGCATGTCACACTCAGCTAACAACATCTTCACGATATCTTTGGCCGTAAATGCATCGACACAAAACAACTGGCCGTGATCACGCTCTTCGAACTCAATGCCATGTTTACACACCATCGAGATGAAATCCCAGTTAGTGTATTGGGAGAGCGCCGACTTAACAAAGTGCGGGTTTTGACACAAATAGTGATTAGCTGAAACGTCGTAGTTAGTGAAGTTACAACGACCACCGCCCGAGATAAGGATTTTACGTCCTGGCTTTTTAGCATGATCGAGCACCAAAACACGGCGGCCTCGCTTGCCTGCTTCTGCAGCACACATTAAACCTGCTGCGCCTGCGCCAATTACAACAACATCAAATTTCTTACTCATCGGTAGCTCTTAGACTGATTGGTATCGAATCAAAATAAAAAAGGATGTGCACATTGCACATCCTTGCTTTCTAGGCGCGACATTCTACCGACAAATACCGAAAGGGAAAAGCGCTTAAACTCTAAGCGCTCTGTATGTCCGCAAAATCTCAGACAGAACAACTATCTAGATTATTGACTCTTAGAGAATGAAGGCTGCAAGTAGCGTCACGCCGAGCAACGCGGTCGATAGAACAAACAATTCACGCACTCTTTCACACTTACCAGTAAAAATTTCATCGTGGTGGTGATGATATTCTTTACTTTTAATGTAGTGATACAACCTCACCTGCTTGGTGACATTTCCATGAGTGGTAAAAAAACCATTACCATCAACTTGCTGATATAACAGCGGATGCGCTTCACGCATGATATAAATTAGAGAACGAAGAGCGGTGAGATACCGGACCATATTAACTCCAGTTACCACCATTAGCGCAAATAAGATTGTGTCTCCACTGATCATCTTTTCCTCCCTACATCTTCAACAATGCTCAAGAGAAAAAGACGATCAACACTTCGTCTTTACCCGCTACTTACAACGTCCCAAAACGCGTTTACGCAGCTGGAGCATCCATGATTGAAGATGAACCTTCTTTCGCCATTTGTGCTAGATCTTTGTCAATGAAGAACAACGCTTTACCGTCTTCACCTACCAGTTCGATCTTATCTAAAATCCCTTTAAACAACTTCTCTTCTTCGTGCTGTTCTGACACGTACCACTGTAGGAAGTTAAACGTTGAGTAGTCTTGGCTAGTAAATGCAACGTGCGCCAGTTTGTTGATTTTTTCCGTGATCATTTGCTCATGTTCAAATGTCTCGCGGAAAACGTCACCTAGGCTCGCAAAGTCATGCTTTGGCGCATCAATAGCGCCTAAGATTGGCATTGAGCCAGTTTCACTCACGTAAGTGAATAGGCGTTGCATGTGCTCCATTTCTTCTACGGCGTGAGCGCGTAAAAATTCAGCCGCACCTTCAAAACCTTTGTCTTCACACCAAGCACTCATTTGTAAGTATAGATTGGATGAGAAAAATTCTAGGTTAATTTGCTCATTCAATTGTTCGACCATAGTTTGAGACAGCATGTTAACTCCTATTATTGTGCATGCAATATACCCAAGTAACCTCGAAATAAATGACGCTGCGAGAATAGCTTGGTCTGGCAGACACGGCGAAGTTTCACTTCAACTCTAGTCAGTAACACTACGCTTATTTCAGCATATCAAAGTCACTTGGGTATAACGCCACTATAACATGATTACTGAGACAAGACTTTGTACCTACGGCACCGATATGAGATCACTTCAGCAAATTTTTTTTGGGGTTGGTGCTAATCTAAAACTATGACCTTACAAGGAGATAGCAATATGAGTTACAAACACATACTTGTGGCAGTCGACCTTTCAGACGACAGTAAAGTGTTGATTAAGAAAGCCGTATCACTGGCTAAACCTCTGGATGCGAAAGTCTCTTTTATTCACATCGACGTGAACTACGCAGAACTCTACACCGGGCTTATCGATATCAATATGGCAGAAGCGCAACATCAAGCAATGGAAGCATCGCGCACACAATTGGCAAACTTCGCTGAATATGCGCAATACCCAATTGCCCATACTTTAGTCGGTAGTGGCGATTTGAGTAATGAGCTGTGCGATACCATTCAAGATTACAGTATTGATTTGGTGGTTTGTGGTCATCACCAAGATTTCTGGAGCAAGATTCTATCTTCGACTCGACAGCTGATTAACTGCTCACCAGTCGATATGCTGGTCGTACCGCTAAAAGACTGATTGGCGCAGCGATAAAACTTGGTTAGACTGCGGGCACATTTGTTGTTGATAAAGATTCTCATCCATGGCTTATCTATCCGCAGTTACCCTACTTTGGGCATTCTCATTTAGCCTGATCGGCGTTTACCTCGCCGGTCAGGTTGATTCTTGGTTCTCGGTGTTCATGCGCGTGGCACTGGCGAGTTTGGTTTTCATTCCCTTTTTGAAATTCCGTGGCGTTAGCAAATCCCTAATCGCGAAACTGATGACCGTCGGTGGCTTCCAGCTCGGCTTGATGTATTGCTTCTACTACCAATCTTTTTTGCTCCTTTCCGTGCCAGAAGTATTGCTGTTCACCGTATTCACACCCATTTACGTCACGCTAATCTATGACTTCTTGAAAGGTCGCTTTTCACCTTGGTACTTAGTTACCGCTGCAATAGCCGTATTTGGTGCCGCCTGGATTAAATTTGCAGGCATTAATGAAGATTTCCTACTGGGCTTTTTGGTCGTACAAGGAGCAAACCTCTGCTTTGCCATCGGTCAGGTGGGCTACAAATATATCATGGAGAGTGAACCCGTCGATTTGCCACAACACACCGTGTTTGGCTACTTCTACTTAGGTGCACTTTGTGTAGCAACCGTGGCTTTCGCGCTCATGGGTAACCTCGACAAACTACCCACCACTACAACGCAATGGGGCATTCTGACATACCTTGGGTTGATTGCTTCTGGTTTTGGTTACTTTGCTTGGAACAAAGGCGCGACTATGGTGAACGCAGGCGCACTGGCAGTAATGAACAATGCATTGGTTCCGGCGGGCTTGATTGTAAACATTGTGATTTGGAACCGCGATGTTGATGTCATGCGACTCGCCATTGGCGGTGCGATCATCATGCTATCCCTATGGATTAACGAAACCTGGGTGAAAAAGCGCGTAGAGATGAGTTACGCCAATAAGTAACGCAGCTAATCCTATAAACATTTCGACAATAAAAAACGCTCTCCGACTGGAGAGCGTTTTTTGTTTGATTAATGCACTTTGGCTTGTGAGATTGCGCTCATCAAAGCATTAGGTGGCGTTGGCAGCAACACTTCTAGTTTCGCATTGCGCGCTTCAAGCTTGCGCTGACGCTTAAGTAACTTTTGTTGTTTTTTCGCCACTTTTAGCAACTTCTTTTGCTGCTTATAGTGCTTTTTCAGTGCTTTTTTCGCTTTCTTGAGCGATTTTTTATCCGCTAAATCAAACCATACTGGTGCGTCGGCTCTTACTGGCTCCGGAGATTTTTCGGCTTGTTTTTTCTCTTTCACACGCTCAACAACACGCTTCACAATCGCGGCTTTTTCGTTGCTTTGTTTCGTGGTCACTGGAATCGCTTGTGATGGCAGAGCTTCAACCAATAAGCCACATGCTTGTTGCTCACTCAATGGCTTGTCTTGGCATTTTTGTGGAGGAATTGCGGCTGGCTTACAAAGGGTATCTTTGGCCGATGAAGAGCGTGCGCAAGAACCACAAACGAATTTTGGTGCGACAACTAAACGATGGATATCACCAAGTTCTGCCGCGATCTGTTTGCGACTCATTTTACATAAACGTTTAGCCATTCTACTACTCCAGCTTCCCAGTTATCGACCGCATCACAACAAGTGAAATAATAATAATTCTTAGTTAGATATACAGTCAGGGAAGGGAATTAGCAAGAGAAAACTATCAATAGAGACGAGGAAAGAGAGGCTGAGTCACAGCACGAGACACCGTACTGTGACAAGAAAAGTTGAGCCGTCAGGAAGTTATGCCATCGATGCTTTAACATAGACATCGAAGCGATTTTTTTTCGTTTCAATCGCCATGGTCGGTTTTTTCTCGTTCAGCCAGTTAGCATAATCTGGGCGTTTAACTACTACACGCTTTGTGGCTAACGCCATGGCTGGTTCTAGTAAGCCATCGGCGTCCAAATCGGCGCCAACCAACGATTGGAAAACGCGCATTTCTTTTTTCACGAGCGCCGACTTCTTTTTATTTTCTGGGTGCGGATACATCGGGTCAAGATACACCACATCTGGCTGGACAAAGTCTTTATCTTGCGCCAATTGTTCCAGCGCATCATGGCTAGAAGCATGGATAAGCGACATGCGCTCAGATACCCAGGTGCCGATTTCTGGGTCTTGTTTCGCTCGATCCAAGCCATCATCTAACAAAGCCGCTACGACTGGATGACGCTCGACCATCTGCACTTTACAACCTAGCGAGGCGAGCACAAACGCATCACGACCAAGACCTGCCGTGCCGTCTAACACGGTTGGCGTTGCCCCTTTGTTCAACCCCGCCGCTTTCGCAATTGCCTGACCTTTACCACCACCGAACTTGCGACGATGACCGACCGCACCACCAATCAAATCCACAAAGATTGCACCCAGCTTTGGTTCATCCACTTTACGTAGCTCCAAACGCTCGGTGGTTAGCACCAAAGCAAAATCGCTATCGTCAGTATGAGAAAGCTGCCAACGCGCAGCGAGTTCATCAAGATGAGATTGTTGAGACGGGTTTTCACAGATCAATTGCAGTTGCAAAAGGAGGCTCCAATAAAAATCGAGGTAACTGGCGCTGAGTGTATACCTAAGTTACCTATTAATGCTAGGTTGAGCTTGCTACGCAGAGGTTATACAACCGTCAGCTGCTCCACTAGCTCAGAAAGCGGCTTAGGATGACCAATACCGTAGCCTTGACCGTAGTCCACACCGAGGTCTATCAAATGCTGCATGACCTGGTCATTTTCGACAAACTCCGCCACCGTCACTTTGCCGAGCTGTTTCGCCAAGTCATTGATTGAACGAACCATCACGCGGTCCATTTCGTTTACGTTGATATCTTGCACGAAAAGACCATCAATTTTCACGATATCGACAGGAAGTTTCTTTAAGTAACCAAATGAAGACAAGCCAGAACCGAAATCATCCAATGCAATCATGCAACCCAAAGCCTTTAACTTGGTAAACAGCTCAATAGCTTGATCCAGATTACTCATCGCCGCTGTCTCAGTGATTTCTAAGCAGATTTTTTCACACGGCAGAGTCGAACTTTCCAATCGATCCAACAAGAAGTCAATAAACTCTTGATTCCCCATAGATTGACCTGAAAGGTTTATCGAACAGCGACCAAGCTGTTCAACCACCTCAGGACGCTGTTCAAACCACTCTAGTGTTTGAGTAATAACCTGCTTATCAATCCAATGGGCAATGTTGTAACGCTCGGAAGCAGGGATAAACAGCGCAGGAGAAACATAATCACCGTACCCATTGCGAATACGCACCAAAATCTCAAAATACATTTGAGTCTCGTGCTTTTGTAAGCTTTTTATCGGTTGAGCAAACAGTTCTAAACGTTGATTCGACAATGCCTCATGCACCAAATTGACGCTCTGCATTTCCATCTGACGACGCTGCAACTCTTCGTTATCTAAGCTGAATAGATTATAGCGGTTACGGCCTTGCTCTTTAGCGGCGTGACAAGCAGAGTCTGCTTGAGCGTGCACCATTTGTGGCGTATCAGCGGTATGATCGATGATACGGATACCAATTGAGCAACTGATGAACAGGCGTGTGTCTTCCCAAATAAAGAGGTGTTCGCTTAGTGTCGAGATGATCAGTTTGGCAATATTGATGGCGCCATATTCGTCACAGTCTTTGAGTAACACCGCAAACTCATCGCCTCCCATTCGAGCCAAGATGGAATTGTACGGCAGAACGCCTTCCAGCATACTGGCGCAGAATTGAATCGCCGCATCACCTGCATCATGCCCAACCGTATCATTGAGGACTTTTAGTTGATCTAAGTCGAGGTACAACATGGCGTGGACTCGACGATGGCTGTCCACTTCGCACAGTGCGGTCTTAAGCTCTAGTTCAAAGTGGTTTCTGTTGTAAGTCCCCGTCAGTAAGTCATAGCGAGCTTGGTATTCCAATTTCTCGGAAAGCAGTTTGGTTTCGGTAATATCTTCGCCCACAATCAGCAGTTGCTCAGATTCACTCAGCGGACGAATATTCTCGCGCACCCAAACACGATGACCATTTGCATGACGATACTCGACTTCACGTCGCCAAACACCATGCACTTGCTGGTTGGGTTGCAATAACACTTGGCGAGGGAACAGCACTTTGTCATCAAAATAGAACTCCCTCAGGCGATGTCCGAGCATGTCCATCGGTTTGTAGCCAAGAAGTAGTTGAGCAAATCGATTCACTTCTTGAATTCGGTTATTACTATCAAGCGTCACCATCATCACGGGCTGCTGCTCGTAATAGTTGCGTAGGGTTGACTCACGTTGGTAGAGCTTGTCCTCCATCAATTTACGACTGGTAATATCGCGCGCTTCAAACAAGTATTGCTTATGATTCCCTACTTGCTGAGAAAAAGGCTTGAGCGAAACTTCTAACACCAATGCGCCGTGTTCTTTACTCCAAAGTTCAGCTTCAAACGTCGACACTTGATGGTGAGGCGCGTGGAAATACTCCTCAAGCAACGCTTGTGCTTTTTCACTCCAGTTGGGGTGAAACCAAAGTGGTCGGTCTAAGCGCAGTCCTTGGTGATAAAGTAAGGATTGAAGGTGATCGTTGCCCGATTTAAGCACACCGTTGGCATCCAAAATGCCCATATACTGCATGCTCTGATCGAAAATCGATTCTAGAATAGCCTGGCTTTCTCGCGCAGCGCTCTCACTTCGACGCATCCGCTGTAAATAATAACCCATCAGCAAAATGACCACCGACATCACCACAAACAGACTACCAAACAGGCGAATTTCCTTGGCAAAACGTTCAGAAAGCTTCATTGGCTTATTAAAAAATACCGCAGAAACCTCTTGTTCAGCCCCCAATCCCCAACGCGCTACCGCTTGGTAATCGAGCTTTATTTCAGAATCACTTTTTTTCACGGCAGGCAGAGGCTGATCAGGGTTATCCAAAACGAATTCAAGCATCTCTGCGCTCTCAATACCATGCCGATAACCACTTTGAATAACCCCTCCAACTGCGCCATGACCCAAACCAATGTCATGCACCATAAACAGCGGCGCGTTTGAGACTTTGTTGACACCAACCCAGTCACGCTCGCTGCCAACCATACCTTGTTTATCTCGGTAATAGGTCCAGAACAAGACGACTTTATCGGAACTCAGTTTTGCGACTTGTTGTTTTAGATCGATAATACTGTCTGGAACAACTTGTACGATTTTGTCTCGATATTGCGGGAACTTGAGGACAAAATTGTCGATTTGATAACGCAACACCTCACCGGTCACCGAGTGGTCACTGACGATGAGAACTTGTGTGTAGTTCGGATGTAAGCGCTCAATAAGAGCGAGATTCGCTTCCAAATCGACATCTTCCATGACTCCGGTTGCATTCAGAGAACGATGTAAAGAAGGATGGTAGTTATTAATGCCGTTAAATATAACTGGGGTGTCTTTGATGATTGGGGCTAAACGCTGCATGAGTTCAAGTGCATTGTTATCGCTCACTAAAATGGCATCAAATCGCTCTTTGCGTAATTTCGTAAGATACAAGGATTTTAGTTGTGCAAAAAACTGCTCACTCTGGTTACGTTTCGAGTCTAGATAGAGCACACGCATGTCCAGCGCTCGATCGCCCAGCTGTTGCTCGATGCCTCGCTGTATGGAGTCCGTCCAGAAAAAACCCTGATGATAGGAGTGCACGACCAACACCTTCGGATCTGAGGCCGTAGCAAACGCGCTCCAACATAGCGCGGCAATAACCAGAAAACGCTGCACATTATCTCCATAGCTCGGAGTTAACCCGCAGTTACTCCTGCCAAACCTTGTGAATCCTATCCGCTATGAGTATAAAAGGGAGGTAAAACTCTATCCCTAACGGAAATCATAGTATGAATGCGAGCCTGCCGAAACTCGACGACCTTGACCGCGCAATATTAAAAACACTAATGGCTGACGCCAGAACGCCCTACGCAGAAATGGCAAAGCAGTTCGATGTCAGCCCTGCCACTATCCATGTGCGTATCGAGAAGATGAAGTCGGCTGACATCATCGAAGGAACGGAGGTGATCATCAATACTAAAAAGCTTGGCTACGATGTGTGCTGCTTTATTGGTATTAACCTCAATGCAGCTCGTGATTACCACTCCGCGTTAGAAAAACTCAACGCGCTCGACGAAGTCGTTGAAGCTTACTACACCACGGGCGCGTATAACATATTCGTCAAATTGATGTGCAAATCGATTGAAGAGCTGCAATTTGTACTGATCGACAAGCTGCAAGCCATTGATGAGGTTCAGTCCACGGAGACATTGATATCGTTGCAGAACCCGATCAACCGAAACGTAAATCCGTAAAATTTTTTATAAAAACTGTACAAAAAAGGCCAACCGAACGGTTGGCCTTGATGTTTTTTGCTCAATTTACGCCGCAATACCCGAATGGCGCAACAGTGCATCGATTTGTGGCTCGCGGCCACGGAAGCGCTTAAACAGCTCCATTGGCTCTTCACTGCCCCCCATTTCTAGGATGTTGTTCAGGAAGCTTAGACCCGTCTCTTTGTTGAAGATGCCTTCTTCTTCAAAGCGAGAATACGCGTCTGACGACAGCACTTCAGCCCACAGGTAGCTGTAGTAACCCGCACTGTAGCCACCAGCAAAAATATGGCCGAAGCTGTGTGAGAAACGCGCCCACTCAACCGCAGGAACTACCGCGACTTTCTCTTTCACTTTCGCCAGAGTTTCCAGTACACGCGCACCCACTTCAGGGTCATATTCGGTGTGAAGCGTGAAGTCGAACAAGCCGAATTCTAGCTGACGCAAAATACCCATCGCAGATTGGAAGTTTTTCGCTGCGAGCATTTTGTCTAGCATCGCTTTAGGTAGCGGCTCACCTGTCTCATAGTGACCAGAAATGAACGCCAGCGCATCCTCTTCCCAACACCAGTTTTCTAGGAACTGACTTGGTAGCTCAACCGCATCCCAAGGCACGCCATTAATACCTGAAACAGCACCTGTATCAACTTGCGTCAACATGTGGTGGATTCCATGACCAAACTCATGGAATAGCGTCACGACTTCATCGTGCGTGAACAGTGCTGGTTTGTCGCCCACTGGACGGTTGAAGTTACACGTTAGATACGCAACCGGCGTTTGCAGCTCGCCAGATAGCGTAACGCGACGACCACGACAATCATCCATCCACGCGCCGCCACGTTTGTGTTCACGAGCGTAGAGATCTAGGTAGAAACTGCCACGGAGTGTGCCTTCAGCATCAAAGATATCGAAAAAGCGCACGGACTCATGCCAAGTGTCTACGCCTTCGCGCTCAGTAACGGTCATGCCAAACACGCGGTTTAGCACTTCAAACAGACCGCTCACGACTTTTGACTCTGGGAAGTATGGGCGCAGTTCTTCATCCGAAATTTGGAACAGGTGCTGCTTTTGTTTCTCGCTGTAGTAAGCGATATCCCAAACGTTCAGCTCTTCAACACCAAACTCACTTTTCGCAAACTGACGTAACTCTTCGACTTCACGTTCACCTTGCGGTTTCGCTCGTGTCGCTAGGTCATTCAGGAAGCCCAGCACTTGATCCGGCGTTTCAGCCATCTTTGTTGCTAACGACTTTTCACTGTAAGTATTGAAACCTAGCATACGTGAAATTTCATGGCGCAGTTTTAGCTGCTCAGTAATGATTTCTGAGTTATCCCATTTGCCTGCGTTTGGACCTCGATCAGAAGCGCGCGTCACGTACGCTTCGTACACTTCTTTACGCAACTCTTGGTTATCGCAGTACGTCATGACAGGTAGGTAAGATGGGATATCTAGCGTAATGAGGTAACCATCTAACTCTTTTGCTTCTGCGGCAGCTTTCGCTGCTGCCAGCGCCGATTCTGGCATACCTGCTAGGTCTTTCTCGTCTGTGATGTGCTTGGTCCAACCCATGGTGGCATCCAGCACATTGTTAGAGAATTTAGAGCTCAGCTCAGACATACGTTTGCTGATCTCGCCGTAACGGTGCTGTTCATCGGATGGCAAACCAATGCCTGATAACTCGAAATCACGCAGTGCATCAGTGATGGTTTTCTGCTGGGCACGAGTTAACGTTGCAAATTCTTCGCTCGCTTTGATGGTTTTGTACGCTTCGTACAACCCTTTGTGCTGACCAACCCAAGTGCCGTACTCTGACAAAATTGGTAGGCAACTTTCGTAAGCTTCACGTAGCTCTTCGCTGTTCACTACCGAGTTCATGTGACCCACTGGCGACCAGATGCGGCTTAAGCGATCATCCGCTTCTTCAATTGGCGCAATCACACTGTCCCAAGTTGGGTGAGCGTTGTCTTGTAGAACTTCATCGATTTTTGCTCGGCAGTCAGCAATCGCTTGCTCAACGGCAGGCTTGATGTGTTCTGGTTTAATTTGAGAAAACGGAGGTAGGTCCGTAAACGTCAGAAGAGGATTAGACATGAATAATTCCTTTTGTGTTTTGACTCTGTGATTGCCTGTCTATTTTGTGTAGATAGGCCAACTCAATGTACAGACGAGCCAGCAACATGGATTGGGGGAGCTCCGTTCCCTTTCTCTATGCCGCAATGACCATCATATAGTCAACCAGCGCTACTCTGTCCTTGAGTCTTGTTATACCTAAATGAAATTTCACACCCTTTTGAGTGCGAGAAACTCACCTAGTTCAATTCGATTACCAATAGTAAGTGTGGGTGACTTAAAGAAATTTCAATAGCGTCCCCTTATCAGAGGAACAGATTTGATTGGAAGTTCTACATCTTTAAGTTACTTGAGTATAATACCGCCATAGAGTGAAAATCACAGACCACACTCAGCCAAAGAGTGTTTCGAGAGTTTAATTTGTTAAGTTACCGCCACAGCTTCCACGCTGGCAACCATGCCGACGTGGTCAAACACATCGTTCAAAGCCTCATTCTTGATGCGCTGAAACAAAAAGATAAGCCATTCGTTTATCACGATACCCACTCGGGTGTGGGCCGTTACGATCTGACTCACGAATGGTCTGAAAAAACGGGCGAATACAAACAAGGCATCGCACGTATTTGGGATAACCCAAGCATTCCTGAAGACATCAAAAGCTACATCGATGCCATTAAAGTGCTCAACAACGGCGAGAAGCTGCGTTACTACCCAGGCTCACCACGTGTGGCGCGCGCGCAAATCCGCCCACAAGATCGCATGGTGCTGACCGAGTTGCACCCGGCCGATCACCCATTGTTAGAGCAAGAATTCCATCGTGATCGCCAAGTGAGCATCTTCAAAGAAGACGGATTCCAACGCCTCAAAGCAAGCTTACCGCCACAAGAGCGTCGTGGTTTGGTGCTGATTGACCCACCATACGAACTCGCGAAAGAGTACCGCGATGTGGTGCGAGCGATTCATCAGAGCCATAAACGTTGGGCAACCGGTATCTACGCGATTTGGTACCCAGTGGTAAACCGCCACGACATCGAAGATATGATCGAAGGCTTGGAAGCACTGGGCATTCGTAAAATTCTGCAAATCGAGTTAGGTGTTGCACCCGATACCAACGAGCGCGGCATGACGGCATCCGGCATGATTGTGATTAACCCACCGTGGAAACTGGAAAGCCAGATGAAAGAAATTCTGCCATTCCTGCAAGACGCGATCGCACCAGCAACTGGCCACTGGAAAGTGGACTGGATTGTGCCAGAGTAAGCACTTCCGTACTGATATCTTCAAGCGCAACGATATTCTCGTTGCGCTTTTTTATGCTCTCACCTTCTCCCTCCAATCGTGCTTATTCTTCTTTTTGTGCCTCTCATCGCTATTTGTCATAAGTATTGTCGCTTTTTCCCATTTAGGAATTAGTCGAATTCGATTTATGATAGTGGGATAACGGTGGCATTGAGTTCGGACAAGGTCATCCCAATCTATCTATGTACCAGATAAAATTTATAAGCTCTTGGAGAAAGTAATGGCGACTCATTTTGACTATATCTGTATCGGTGGCGGCAGTGGCGGCATCGCATCTGCAAACCGTGCGGCGATGTACGGCGCGAAAGTTGCGCTAATCGAAGCTCAAGACCTTGGCGGTACCTGTGTCAACGTAGGTTGTGTACCGAAAAAAGTGATGTGGCATGGCGCGCAAATCGCAGAAGCAATGAACCTGTACGCAGAAGATTACGGTTTTGATGTCGACGTGAAAGGTTTCAACTGGAGCAAACTGGTTGAGAGCCGTCAGGCGTACATTGGTCGTATTCACCAATCTTACGATCGCGTTCTTGGCAACAATAAAGTAAACGTGATTAAAGGCTTTGCTAAGTTTGTTGACGAAAAAACTGTCGAAGTAAACGGTGAACACTACACAGCAGATCACATCCTGATCGCGGTTGGTGGTCGTCCTACTATTCCAAACATTCCAGGCGCTGAATACGGCATCGATTCAAACGGCTTCTTCGACCTAACAGAGCAACCAAAACGCGTTGCGGTTGTGGGCGCAGGCTACATCGCAGTTGAAATTGCTGGCGTACTGCACGCGCTAGGTACAGAAACGCACCTGTTCGTACGTAAAGAGTCACCACTACGTAGCTTCGATCCAATGATCATCGATACGTTGGTTGAAGTGATGGACGCAGAAGGTCCAAAACTGCACACCCACTCTGTACCAAAAGAAGTGGTAAAAGAAGCCGATGGCAGCCTAACTCTGCACCTAGAAAACGGTGAGAGCCAAAACGTTGACCAACTGATTTGGGCAATCGGTCGTCACCCAGCGACAGACGCAATCAACCTAACGTCAACCGGCGTGGCAACGAACGAAAAAGGCTACATCAAGGTAGACGAATACCAAGAAACCAACGTGAAAGGCATCTACTGTGTGGGTGACATCATGGAAGGCGGTATCGAACTAACACCAGTAGCAGTGAAAGCGGGTCGTCAACTTTCTGAGCGTCTTTTCAACAACAAACCAAACGCGAAGATGGACTACGATTTGGTACCAACTGTGGTATTTAGCCACCCACCAATCGGCACTATCGGTCTAACAACGCAAGAAGCAGAAGAGAAGTACGGCAAAGACAACATCAAAGTCTACACATCTGGCTTTACTGCGATGTACACCGCTGTTACTAAGCACCGTCAACCATGTAAGATGAAGCTTGTATGTGCGGGCGAAGAAGAAACGGTTGTTGGCCTACACGGCATCGGTTTCACGGTAGATGAAATGATCCAAGGCTTCGGCGTAGCAATGAAGATGGGCGCAACCAAAGCAGACTTCGACTCTGTTGTGGCTATCCACCCAACGGGCTCAGAAGAGTTCGTAACGATGCGTTAATTACGCGCTAATCGCATTGCTGATTTCAGCGAATCATTTGAAAAGGTCATCTTAGGATGACCTTTTTTTGTTATCCCATGCTTAACTCGCATTCTCTAATAATGTGCGAATAAACTCGGCTTTAATAGCACTCTCTTGCTTACCATCATGAATCAGACACAAGTCTGCACGCAGTGACTCTTTCAGCTTGATAAAACGAATCCCATGCCAATGATGCTGAGAAAACGTCGACGGAACCAACGTCACGGTATTGCTGTTTGCTACATATGCCATCAAGGTGCTTGGCTCCACCACTTGTTTGCCAATATGGGGTGAAAAGCCTTCTTGCAGACAGGCATTGATGATGAAGTTTGCCGAGGCAGAATTCGCCAAACTCATAAACGCAAGCTCACACGTCTTTAAATCTTGGAGCCGCAGCAAAGATTTGCTGGCTAACTCATGTTGCTCCGACACCGCCACCACAAACACATCTTTGCCCAAAGATACCGACTGATACGGATAAATGTTGAGTGCATCAGCAAAACGCACAATGCCCACATCGATTTTCTTCTCGCTCAGATGCTTCTTTTGCGTCTCTGGGTTAAGGTCAAAAATGTCGGCGTGATAAGTGTCATGCTCAGCATGGAAACGCTGTAACAGACGATCAAATCCGCCCCAAAATGCGCTACTTACCACACCAACTCGTAGGATATTTCTCTGGTTCAACCCCACTTGCTGCACTTGATTGAGCGAGACATCCAAGGTCTGAAAAATCAGTTGGCATTTGGACTCCAACAATCGCCCGGCCTCCGTCAGCATGACGTTTCTTGAATCGCGCTCAAACAGTTTGACGTTAAGCACCTCTTCCAACTCTTTGATGCGATTGCTCAACGGCGAATTGGTGATATTGAGATTCTCGGCCGCCTTAGTGAAATGCTTGGTTTGTGCGACCTCGTAAAAGTAACGCAGCATCTTCAGCGTCACGCGCTCAAATGGTTCTGACTTCATAATTGAGTCCTAGCGAATTTCATCATCCTCTTTTTAAGGATAATAGTAGCGAATAAAGCAAAGATAACCAGCGCAGAAAGTCACACAATGGAATCAACACACAACCAGAAGGTGACTAACATGAATCACGATCCAGTAATCGGCGCACTACAAACCATTCGCGAACGCAAACCAAACTTCCAACCTAAAGCGGCGTTTATTTTAGGCTCTGGCTTAGGCGTATTGGCAGACGAGCTACAAGACAAAGTGGTCATTCCATACGAAGAGCTCGAAGGCTTTCCGGTTAGCACCGTGCAAGGCCACTCTGGTGAGTTGGTACTTGGCACCATGGGCGGCGTAGACGTAGTGTGCATGAAAGGTCGCGGTCACTACTACGAACACGGCTCAATGAAGGTCATGACAACACCCGTACGAACCTTTAAAAAGCTGGGCTGTGAGTTTCTGCTCGTCACCAACGCGGCAGGCTCACTTCGCCCTGAGCGTATTGATGTCGGCTCTCTGGTGGTATTTCATGACCACATCAACACCATGCCTGAATCGCCAATGATCGGTCCGAATGATGAAGAGTACGGCCCGAGGTTCTTCAGCCTCGCCAATGCGTACGACAAAGACCTGCGCGCAGAAGCGTTTGAAGTCGGCAAAGCCAATGGTATTCACCTGAATGAAGGTGTGTTTGTCTCTTACACAGGCCCCAACTTTGAGACCGCAGCCGAAATCCGCATGATGCAAATCATCGGTGGTGATGTCGTGGGCATGTCGGTCGTGCCAGAAGTGATTTCTGCGGCGCATTGCGGCTTACCCGTATTGGCAGTATGTGCGATCACCAACATGGCAGAAGGCTTGGGAGATGTAGAATTGTCTCACGCCCAAACATTGAAGTGCGCGAAGCTAGCCGAAGCCGATTTCATTCGCTTTATTAAGCGCTTTATGAAGCATCACTTCTAAAGCCGTTTCATCCCAAAAAGCAAAAGGGTCATCAAGTAACTTGATGACCCTTTTTCGTATCACTTTTTCTAACGTTCGGGGGTATTTCGGAGCCGTTTGTGCGTTTTACTTAACTGCGCGAACCAATTCAGCAATGCCTTCCCAATCGCCGTTGTCCATCATTGCGGTTGGCACCATCCAAGTACCGCCACAAGCTACAACCGATTTCAGCGCTAGGTAATCTTCCACGTTGGATGGGCTCACGCCACCTGTTGGCATGAATTCCACTGGGTAAACCGCCGTGAGTGCTTTCAGCATGTTTACGCCGCCTGATGGCTCAGCAGGGAAGAACTTCAACGTACGCAGACCCATTTCCATCGCTTGCTCAACCAAGCTTGGGTTGTTTACACCCGGTACGATAGTCACACCACGTTGCTGACAGTATTTCACTGTGGTTGGGTTGAAGCCTGGGCTAACGATAAAGTCCACGCCCGCTTCGATCGCGATATCCACTTGTTCTGTGGTCAGAACGGTGCCCGCGCCAATCAACAGTTCTGGGTACGCTTCACGCATGATGCGAATCGATTCCGCCGCCGCTTCGGTGCGGAATGTCACTTCCGCACATGGTAAACCGTTTTCTACCAACACTTTTGCCAGTGGCAGAGCGTGTGCTACGTCGTTGATTGCGATAACTGGGACGATTTTGATATCTCTTAATCGTTGTTCAAGTGTTGTCATGGGGAACCTCTAAAGAATAAAGCTTAATGTTGCGACGATAATAAACGCGATACCGCCAAGTAACGTTTCCATTACCGTCCAAGTTTTTAATGTGGTTTTCTCATCCATCTCAAGCAGACGAGATACCAACCAGAAACCAGAGTCATTGAAGTGAGACAGTACCGTTGCACCACCCGCAATCGCGATTACGATAAAGCAAAGGTCTAGTTCACTCAAACCTGTTGATGCAGCCACAACTGGCGCGATAAGAGCTGCCGTAGTGGTTAGCGCTACCGTTGCCGAGCCTTGAGCAACACGCAGACAGGTTGAAATAACAAACGCCGCCACAATCACAGGCATACCTGTATCTGTAAGAACGTCAGCCAGTGCATCACCGATGCCGCTTGAGCGCAGTACGCCGCCAAACATGCCACCTGCACCCGTTACTAGGATAACACCACAGATAGGAGCCAATGACTCACCACACAATTTTTCTAGTTTTGCCATGCCGTAGTCTTTGGCAAACACAGCCAGACAGACAATCAAAGTAATCAGCAACGCGACTGGAGTTTTACCTAGCATACGTAGGAACTCAACCAGTGCCGTTTTGCCATCAATCACACCCGCAACCGCCAGTGTGTTCAGTACCGTATCCAAACAGATTAGCAGGACTGGCAGCACAAGGATGGTCATAACCGTGCCAAATTTTGGTGCGTTGCGCTCATCCACCATCGCTTCGCCATTAAAGAAGGCTTTAGATAGTGGGATATCGAATTTTTTTCCCGCGTACAAACCAAATAGGTAAGCGCCAAGGTACCAAGTTGGAATAGCCACCAGAATACCCACCACCAATAACAGACCGATGTTTGCACCAAGGAATTCTGCCGCTGCAACCGGACCTGGGTGTGGTGGAACAAACGCGTGCATAACCGCAAAAGCACCAGCTGCAGGCAACGCGTATTTAATTGGTGAGCCACCAAAACGAGCCGCCACACTTAGGATGATTGGCATCATCACTACAAGGCCAGCATCGAAGAAGATTGGGAAGCCAAACAGTAATGAAGCGACGCCCAAAGCAAATGGTGCGCGCTCTTTACCAAAGCGACCAATCAAAGTGTCTGCCAGCACTTTCGCACCGCCAGTCACTTCAAGAATTTTACCGATCATCGCACCAAGACCAACTAGCAATGCCACGGAAGCCAGTGTGCCGCCGAAGCCGCCCATCATGGTCGATACGACTTTCTCAGAAGGAACGCCAGTGGCGATTGCTGTGCCTAAACTCACCATAGTAAGGGAAGCAAAAGCATGGACTTTCAGTTTAATGATCAGAACGAGTAACGCTGCAATGGCAAGGCCTGCAATCGTCAGTAGGAACGTAGGATCTGGGGCTTGGGTTAATTGCTCCATAGGTTCACCTTTAAGAATTATTGTTTGTGTTATGGTTCACATTTATTTCAGTTACCGGTAACATGTTACCGATAACATGAATAAGATAAACCCATATTTTAAAGTGAATTCAAAAATTGAGATCACGCGCAAATTTGGTTATGAGGATAAGTTATGGCTGGTAGTAGTGTCATCGTTATGGGCGTTTGTGCTAGTGGTAAAAGCACAATTGGTGAGCATCTAGCGAAAAAGCTAGGGCGTAAATTCATTGATGGTGATGATCTTCATCCACGAGCGAACATTCAGAAAATGGCGTCGGGCCAGCCTCTGAACGATGATGATCGCAAGCCATGGCTAGAACGCATTCGTGATGCGGCGTACAGCCTAGAAAGCAAAAACGAACACGGCATTATTGTCTGTTCAGCACTGAAAAAGATTTACCGCGATCAGATCCGCGAAGGCAACAACAATGTGACCTTCCTGTTCCTTGATGGCGATAGGGAGTTGATCCTTAATCGCATGCGTATGCGCAAAGGCCACTTCATGAAAGAAAACATGGTGAAGAGCCAATTCGAGACACTAGAGCGCCCAGACAACGAGCCTCAAACTCTGATCGTCAGTATCGACGGAGACATCAGCGACGTGGTGGAACGCTCTGCCGCTGAGCTAATCAAAATGCAAGCGATCGAGGTGGCGTAATGACTCACTCTGTTGTTCTTGAGGTCACACAACGTTTGACCGAGCGCAGCCGTGAAGCGCGCGCTGCCTTTCTTACTCGCACCGAAGTGCAAGCCGAAGCGGGCAAAGGCCGCGTTGGTTTATCTTGTGGTAACTTAGCCCATGCAGTCGCCGCTTCTTGCTCTTCTGAAAAGAAAAATATTCTCGATTTTACTCATGCCAATGTCGCGCTGATCAGCGCCTACAACGACATGTTGAGCGCCCACCAGCCGTACCAAGATTACCCAGTGCAAATCAAACAAGTGCTGGCGGACTACGGCCATACGGCGCAAGTCGCAGGTTGTGTGCCAGCGATGTGCGATGGGGTGACTCAAGGTCAAGCAGGCATGGATATGTCGCTGTTTTCACGTGACTTAATTGCGCAATCAACGGCGTTGTCTTTGAGTCACAATGTCTTTGATGCCACATTACTGCTTGGCATATGTGACAAAATCGCACCGGGGCAACTGATGGGCGCGCTGTCTTACGCACACTTACCAACGGCGTTTGTGCCTGCGGGTCTGATGGCAACAGGCATCAGCAACGAAGAGAAAGTCGACGTGCGCCAAAAATACGCAGCGGGAGAAGTCAGCAAAGACGCTCTGCTGGATATGGAGTGTCGCGCTTACCACTCTGCGGGGACGTGTACGTTTTACGGCACCGCCAACACCAACCAGTTGGTGTTCGAAGCCATGGGCTTGATGCTGCCAGGTTCGGCATTCATTCATCCCCATACCCAACTGCGTAAAGCGTTAACCGATCACGCGGCTCTGAAAATCGCCTCAATGACGGCGGGTTCTGCACACTTCCGTCCGCTGGCCGAGGTGGTCACAGAAAAGAGCTTGGTCAACGGCATCATCGCTCTACTTGCATCTGGCGGCAGCACCAATCACACCATTCATATGATCGCCGTGGCGCGTGCTGCTGGCATCTTGCTCACCTGGCAAGACATCAGCGATCTGTCGGATGTGGTTCCTTTATTAGCGCGCGTTTACCCGAACGGCCCAGCCGATATGAACGCGTTCCAAGACGCGGGGGGCGTGCCCGCGTTATTGCACCGCTTGAACCAATCCGAGCTTTTGCATCGCGATGTGAAACCCGTGTTTGGTGAATTTGAAGACCAAATGACGCTGCCGAGCCTTGTCGATGGACAACTGACTTGGACACCGTGCCAAGGCAGCCAAGACGGTGACGTGATCGCCAAACCGGATGCCACTTTCCAAAATACTGGCGGCACTCGCGTATTGACTGGCAACTTGGGCAAAGCCGTGGTGAAAGTGTCTGCGGTAAAAGAAGAGCAACGCGTAATAGTGGCACCTGCGATCGTATTCCAATGCCAACACGAAGTGGAAGCCGCGTACAAACGTGGCGAGCTGGACAAAGATTGCATCGTTGTGGTCACACACAACGGCCCAGCGGCAAACGGCATGCCTGAACTGCACAAACTGATGCCAATTTTAGGTAACGTGCAAAAAGCGGGCTTTAAAGTGGCGCTGGTTACTGACGGTCGTTTATCTGGTGCATCCGGTAAAATTCCGTCTGCGATTCATGTTTCTCCAGAAGCCATTCGTGGTGGCGCGATTGGTTTGGTGCGCAACGGTGATTTGATTCGTCTGGATTGCCAAACGGGCGAACTGAACAACTTAAGCGATACCACTGGACGCGAGTTGATTCATTTCGATACCGAATCGACCCAACAAACATGGGGACGAGGCTTGTTTAGCGTGATCCGCCAAAACGTATCGAGTGCAGAAGAAGGCGCAAGCTTTATTGTTTAAGGCTAGAAGAAAGACCTCGTCATTCCGACGAGACTAAGCAAGATCAGGAATCTACTATCAACGTGCTGTGAAGTCAGAGAAAACACCTCTGCCACAGCACTTTTTGTTGGTAGATCCTGAATCACACTCGTCCCTCGCTGTTCAGAATGACGAGTTTTTGAGATTGGCCACCGCTCTTTCTAAAACGAATGAATCCGTCATTCCGACGAGCCTAGGCGAGATCAGGAATCTAATATCAACGTGCTGTGAAGCCAGAGAAAATCCCCCTCTGTTACAGCACTTTTTGTTGGTAGATTCTGAATCACGCTCGTCCCTCACTATTAAGAATGACGAGCTTTGAGATTGGCCACCGCTATTTCTAAAAACGAATGAATCCGTCATTCCGACGAGCCTAGGCGAGATCAGGAATCTAATATCGACATGCTATGACGTCAGAGAAAACTCCTCTGCCACAGCACTTTTTTGTTAGTAGATTCTGAATCACGCTCGTCCCTCGCTGTTCAGAATGACGAGCTTTGGGATTGGCCACCGCTCTTTCTAAAAACGAATGAATCCGTCATTCCGACGAGCCTAAGCGAGATCGGGAATCTAATATCAACGAGCTGTGAAGCCAGAGAAAACACCTCTGCCACAGCACTTTTTGTTGGTAGATTCTAAATCACGCCCGTCCCTCGCTGTTCAGAATGACGAGCGTTGGGATTGGCCTCAGTTCTTTCTAAAAACGAATGAATCCGTCGTTCCGACGAGCCTAAGCGAGAGCAGGAATCCACTATCAACGTGCTGTGAATCCAGAGAAAACACCTCTGCCACAGCGCTTTTTGTTGGTAGATTCTGAATCACGCTCGTCCCTCGCTGTCCAGAATGACAAGCTTTAGGATTGGTCACTGCTCTTTCTAAAAACGAATGAATCCGTCATTCCGACGAGCCTAGGCGAGATCAGGAATCCACTATCAACGTGCTGTGAATCCAGAGAAAACACCTCTGCCACTGCACTTTTTGTTGGTAGATTCTGAATCACACTCGTTCCTCGCTATTCAGAATGGCAAGCTTTAGGATTGGTCACTGCTCTTTCTAAAAAAATGAATCCGTCATTCCGACGAGCCTAGGCGAGATCAGGAATTTAATATCAACGTGCTGTGAATCCAGAGAAAACTCCTCTGCCACAGCACTTTTTGTTGGTAGATTCTGAATCTTGCTCGTCCCTCGCTGTTCAAAATGACGAACTTTAGGATTGGCCTCAGTTCTTTCTAAAAAACGAATGAATCCGTCATTCCGACGAGCCTAGGCGAGATCAGGAATCTAATAGCAAAATGCTGTGAAGCCAGAGAAAACCCCTCTTCCACAGCACTTTTTGTTGGTAGATTCTGAATCACGCTCGTCTCTTGCTGTTCAAAATGACGAACTTTAGGATTGGCCTCTGTTCTTTTTAAAAATGAATGAGTCCGTCATTCCGACGAGCCTAGGCGAGATCAGGAATCTAATATCAAGGTGCTGTGAAGCCAGAGAAAACCCCTCTTCCACAGCACTTTTTGTTGGTAGATTCTGAATCACGCTCGTCTCTTGCTGCTCAGAATGACGATATCTAGCATTCAGTAAATTATATCAAGCGGTCTTCATCACCACGACCGCAGCAATCACCACAAAGATACCAAACCAGCCGATTGGTTTGAGTTTCTGCTTAAACAGCAAGGCTCCACCCACTGCGGTACCCAAGATACCGATCGCACCCCAAGAGGCATAAGCAATGGCTAAGTCGATCTCTTTCACCGCTTGTGCCAACAGCGTGAATGCTGTCAGTACCAACACAATCGCCGCAATGCCCCAGCCTTTATATTTAAAACCTTTTGAGCGTGTCAGCGCCATATTGGCCATGATATCGACCAAGGCAGCCATCACGACAAATCCAAATGACATCGTAAAAAATTGACTCATGATTCGCACCTTGTACTAGTAGAAAATGAACGTTCTTTTGCCGGTTTATCGGCATTTTTCTTGGCGTTAGGTTGACCATGTGATTCCCCTAAGGTCACACACACAATGCCAACAACGGCTAACATCAAACCAAACAACTCTTGATGGTTTAAGTGTGCATCAAAGGCGATGATCGACACCACGGTGATCAACGAGATACCCAACCCTTCCCAAACAGCGTATGCCACACCGATAGATATTTTCTTCGCGGCAAACGCGAGAAAGTAGTAAGAGATTGCGATCAGCACATACATTACGATGTAGCCCCACCACCCGTGCCCTTGTCCGATAAGAGACATAGTGCTTGTACCAGCCACTTCGGCAACGATGGCGAGCAATAAAAATAGACGTGCAACTAGCATGATTAATCCTCCATCAGAAATAAAAAAGATGCATAACGGAGAATGGTGAATGTCGCGTACCTGTATCGACATTCAAAAAGTTAAAAAGATAAAAATGAGCCACTTCTCCTGACTATTTGAGATAAGGTTAGCGCTGGGTAGGAAAAAGAGACAGGTAATTGAGATATTCATTTTTGAATATCTTAAGAAGTAAGTTGTCTATGTAATCACATAATATTGATAAGGTTAAAGCATCTACTCTCATTCAGCCGATGCCATCAGGTGACGTCATTGCGTAAAAATCAGCGGCGTATTGAGGGTTTGTCGCACCACTTTATGTAGGTGTCTGTGCAAAGGATGGTTGCGGTTGGTTTGAAGGAAACCGCCAGAGACCACAAACTGACTGAACTCACGATTAACGGGTGGCATTGCGTAAGAGGCGAGTTCTGGCATCAACAATGCCGAGCTTTGACTGGCATACATAATCGCGTCGGTTTCTTGCAACATTTGGCAAGCCAAACGCAAATTATAGGACTTCAGTAACACTACTGGCTCATAACCCATGCGTCGATACTCGGACTCCACGGTACAAAGCGGTTTATATGACGCAGGCGCAGGCAAAGAGACGAGTGGTAGTTTGGACACCGTGTCCCAATCATTGCTGACTTTCGACAACGTTGGGTGGTTTTTGCGCGCCAAAATCACTCGTTTTTCAACGAATAACGGGCGCATGTAAATGTCTTTCGACAGCTCGGTCTCTTGGTCAAGAATGCAGTAATCGTGCTCACCTTCTAACATTTCATCGTGCGAGTAAGTATTCCAGCTGGAAAAGGCAAAGTGCGCTTTGGGAAAGGCTCGATGACAACCAGTGAGCAGTCGCTGCCCTTGCTCATCCATCAAATAAGGGTCAGTTACAATCGCAATCTGCCCTTGGTATTGCAGTGGGTCGAACACTTCAAATTCTTGCACCACTTTTTCCAATGGTGCAACCATATTGTCGAACTCGGCGGCGAGACGAATCGCCATGGGTGATGGCTCTACCCCATGTGCTTTACGCACAAAAAGCGGGTCATCAAACACTTGCTTCAACTTCATCACGCCGCGGCTGGCGCTCGGTTGAGAAATGCCAAGCTGCATTGCGGCCAGCTTGATGCTGCGGTTTTCCACCACGGCTTTTAATAAACGCATTAAGTTGAGATCCAATGCATCCAGCTGATGTGCCATACCCTAACCTACCAATACCATTGATGAGCGAATACAAAGAGCAGTTAACAATTAGTTAAACACTCTCTCCCGACGTGATCTGATAACCCATATCGAAGACTTTTTCTTCTTGCGTTTCGCCTTTCAGGCGCGCAATTAATAGCTCTGCGCTCTTTACACCAATTTGGAAACGCGGCGTATCAACGCTGGTCAGTTTCGGACTGATGGTTTGACCGATATCCAGCGCGTTATAGCCCGCCACTGCCAATTGCTGTGGAACTTGAATGCCACGTTGCTGCGCACTCAGCATGGTGCCAATTGCGATGTCATCGTTGGTACAGAACACCCCATCGAGCGTTGGGTGCATTTCCAGTGCGCGTTCGAGCAAATCATGCGCTAAAGAAAAACTAGAATGATCACCAGTTAATACATGTTTGGGTTCTAGCCCTGCTTCTGTCATCGCGCGATCGTAACCTTGCATCCGCAATTTGGTTCGCGTATCCAGACGCGCGCCAAAATAGACGATTGTACGCTTCCCCGTATCTAGCATCTGCTTAACCACGGTGTACGACGCATCTTCATGATCGAGTCCAACCGCCATATCAATCGGCTCCGATGGCAGTTCCATGGTTTCGACCACCGGAATGCCCGCATTTTTGATCATCTGTAATGTACGCGGCGTGTGATGGCTTTCAGTTAGAATAAGCCCATCGACTTGATAAGAGAGTAATGACGCGATCTTGCGCTCTTCTTCAAGCTCATCGTAGCTAAAATGCGCTAAAAGCGTCTCATAGCCATTGGCTTTGGTCACCATCTCTATGCCCTGAACAAAGGAAGCAAAAATTTGGTTGGACAAAGACGGCAGTAAAATACCAATGGCTTTACTGGAGGACTTTGACAACATCGCCGGTGCACGGTTTTCGATGTAACCCATCTCTTCAATCGCAGTCGCAATCTTGGCCCGAGTCTTTTCTGCCACCGATTCAGGGTTACGCATATAGCGTGAAACGGTCATCTTCGTGACGCCAACCTGGTCTGCGACATCCTGCAATGTCGTACGAGTTTTCTTATTCTGTTGAGCCATAAATATGTGATTTATCAGTAATGTTACAAGTAACATTATGACGAATAGACTCTCTGCCGACAAGCTCAGTGAAAATAATTCGCAAAATCATGACGTTATTACTCCACTAGCCATCAAATTGCGTTTCATGGATTGTGAATCAAAACCGAATAAATAAATGACATTTATATCAAAGTTCTTATAAAATGCCGTACCTAAAAGAATAAGACATTAGTCACAGTGCAGTTAGGCTCTAGCGAAACCCAGATTTACTACCACCTGCTTGATCTGGACGACTCCCAAAAGCAGCAATACCTCCAAGCATTGCAACGAAGTCAACCTGAGCTGTATCGACAACTCGTTCCTCTTTTAGCCAACGAGACACCGGAAGAACAACTAACGCAGTTACTTTATTTTGGTGCTCATCAGGCTACGAACCAAGACGTCGATCTAAGCGGAGAAATCATCAGTAAGTACCGCCTAACTCATGAGTTGGGGCGTGGTGGCATGGGTGTCGTATACGCCGCTCTACGTGCAGATGAAACGTTCGAGCAAGATCTGGCTATCAAGTTTATTCAAAGCAATTTGAGCAATGTGTTAGGGCAACGCGCACTCTTCGATGAAGCTCAACTTCTCGCGCGTCTAAACCATCCTTACATCGCGAAAGTGTTTGACGGCGGTCTCCATCAAGATTCGGTTTACATCGTGATGGAGCGGGTGTTTGGTCAAACTTTAGATGAGTACCTATCTGAAAATAAGCTAGAAAAAACGGAGAAGCTGCTGCTGTTTAAGCAGATCTGTCAGGCGATGGAGCACGCCCACCAACACCAGGTTTTGCATGCCGATCTAAAACCAGAAAATATACTGATTGATCGTAGCAAGCGTCCCAAGCTGCTTGACTTCAACTTGACTCAAAAAGCGCACTCCAACCGAGAAGACTCACCCTCAGCGCTGATTGCGTTTAGCCAAAATTTTGCCAGCCCAGAGCAGCAAGCAGGACAGGTTCTAACAGAGCAAAGCGACGTGTACTCCTTGGGCAAAATTCTCGCTTTGATGTTTCCATCACCAACAATTTGGTCTGATGTTTACTGGGTGATAAGACGCGCAACGCGTCCTGCCACTCAAATGCGATATACCGATGCTAGAGCATTGCGCATTGATATCGAACGAATTATCGAACGCCGCCCAATCGAGCAGAAAAAAAACTGGCCATTGTATAGCGCCTTTCGCTTGGTACAGCGACGTCCCCTTGCTTCGGTATTGTCAGGCATCATTGTGCTCTCTGGTGTGTTATTTGGCAGCGCCATGATGCAAAAGAATATCCAGCTGCAACAAGAGAAGAAGATTGCAGAAGATATGATGTACGAAATGACTCGCCTCATCTTCCACGCGAAGGGGCAAAATGTCGAACATCTCTCAGTGAACTCCATGATGGAGTTAACACGAAGGCGGATACTCTCTAACCCAGATATCCCCAAACATATAAAACAAAAAATGTTGTTGGCGATGATGACACCGGTGCCAGAGAAGCACCTAACTACACCAATGAGTTGTCAGCCAAATTGTGCGTCTAAGGACAGCACCAACCAATAAGGCTTAAAACAAGATGTATACACGTTCAGTGGTATTTTGGCTGTCTGCATTGACGGCTACGTCCACGTTGGCAGCAGACGTTTCAGCTGCCACTTCACACCCACCAGCTTCAACCTTGAAGCAAGGTTACTTTATCGACGCCCCAGTGACTGGCCTGTATTACAAAACCAGTTCCAATATCACTGGCGTCACTCAACAAGGAGCATTTCATTACCAACCCGGTGATGTAATTAGCTTCTTCCTTGGTAACGATGATAAAGGTTATCTGCTGACGACCTTATCAAGCCAAGAAGTGCTGACGCCGACGATGGCGACAACCAAACCTAGCCGCAGCATCAATATGACGCGTCTGCTGCTTTCTCTCGACAGCACGCCTGAGAATCGTGAGGAAATTGTCCTAGCAAACCGTGTGCTTTCTGATCCTCACTTTCAAAGCCAGCTCAAAGGCCTTGATCTCAATTACCTGGATGACGCTAAACTCTACCTCAATCTCGATTGGGTATCTGTCAATGAGGCGATTGAGCACCTAAACGAAAGCCAGCAGTACATTGAAAAAAATTTTTCCTCTGATGAGATCATTTTTGAACCTCGCGACATGACGTTCAAAAACATCGTCATCAAAAAGAAGGATTGGCAAGGCCGCGCTTGTGCTTACGATCTACGCTATCAGCATCATCCCAAATATCGTCCTCCTATTGGTGAAACTCGATTCACCATCACCAAAGACTCATTGATTGAACACCCAAGCATTGGCGATCATTTTCAAGGCTGCTTCCTCTCGATGAAACGCCCTATCACGGAAGATGTCGTCGAACCGATAAGTAAGTTTGCGGATTGGTTTAATATCGTTGGTTGTTCAATCACAGGGTGCACCCGCAACGACTTGAATGGCTTTTCTCTCGAAGACTTCGATGATGAAGGCGACTGGAAGTACCGCTCCGTTGCCCTCAATTTTGATCCGAGCACCGAGTTATTGATGGAAAAAGTACAAGGTCTCGGGCGTAAAAAAAACATCCAACACAATAACCGCACAGAAATGCTCTGGTTTACGTATCCCAATACTAGCGAACACGATATTGACTACCTCGGTGTGTGGCAGCAAACCGAATACCACCAACAGTCCATGACACAATCGTGCCTATTGATGCGCCATCAACAAGTCATGCGACTGCCGCAAAATACGGACACCTGCCCAACCGATATAAGCCTGTACACCCAAGATGTTACCCGCGAATTTTCCGACATGTGGTGGGTCAACAATAGCGCCCCCAAAGCCGAACTCGCGCAAATGAACGTCATGGTACGTTGGTCAACAACCCCATCCGAAATCAATTACACCACCTGGGAATACTTGCCAGCTGGTGCAACTTGGGAGCAAGGCATTTTATATCGCTATCAACAAAATGTTCTGCGCAACCAAGACGGCTCTGATCGCATTGAAACCCACACCATTTCTGAATTTGTCAAAGTGAGCGAGGATGTATAACCATGGCAACAGCAGTAGCACTGACACAAATCATTCAACAATGGCAATCTGGTGATAAACAAGCTGAGAGCGAGCTCTATCAGTTTGCTTATTTACAGTTGCGTAAGATCGCCCAACACGAGCGTGAACGAAATGCAGAAAAGTACGGCACCGACAACAAAGTACTGGCAGACAGCGTCAACAGCACCACGGCATTAATTCATGATGCTTACCTGAAAATGTCCAACTGCGACATGAGTGAAATTGAAACAAAGCGCGATTTCTTTTTGATGGCCGCCAAAGTGATGCGTCAAATCTTGATCGACAACGCACGCTCGCACCAAGCACAAAAGCGTCAACACATTACATTGATGAGAGATGAAGAAGATCGTTTCGAGCAATTGATTATCATGGATAAAGCTCTGGATAGTTTCAGTAGCCGCTATCCACGCCAATCGAGCGCACTCAAACTCAAGTATTTAATGGGCATGAAAAACCAAGAAATCAGTGAGCTACTCGAATGCAGCGCAAGCCTGATAGAGAAAGACCTCAAATTCTCTCGCAGTTGGCTACAATCACGAATGGCGCACACGTAATCATGAACAAAAAGCTTTGGATAATCGGCGCAGTATGCGTCGGTTTGTTCGGTATTTACTTCATTTCAAACAAACACAATTTGGCATCTGTGGAAGACTCGTCAGACAACGCCGACAAGTCAACCCAGCAAGCACATCGTCAATATGAGCGCACATCTTTAGTTGAAGTAAAGCAAGCGTTGACAGGTTCTGCGTTGGATCGCACTCATAAAAAAGCGGGAGATGACGCATTTAACTCCGCCCTTTTAGGACAACCAGGCCCTGTTACGAATCCATTTCATACCACAGAAGACAACACGTTTTACGAGTCAGCATTGGGTGATAAGAACAGCCGACCACAAGAGGACCCATCAGAGAATAATAAACCCATCATCAACCTCACTGTGGAACAGCAGCTACAAACCATTATTTATGCTTGGGAGCTGAAACAAAACTCTCCGGTGAGTTATTCGCTCAACCTTAACCAGCTTTTTGAAGACCCAGATGGCGATCTCCTCACCACTCAGATTTGGCTTGAAAACGCCAATGGGTTAAGAGTCCTCAACCAAGGACAAATGATGGTGCAAGGAGCGCCTGAGGAAATAAAAACCACCACATATTTGGCGGTAGCAGCGCGCGATGATTATCACGGTAATAGCGATCATGCATGGGTCACAACGCGCTTTGAGTTACCCGTTATCACACCAGATCAAAATGACACAGAACACTCGTTAGTTGGCGATGTAGTTTATCGCCTAGAGACGACACAAAATCTTGCAGGTATCGCGTACGCGTATGAAGTGGTGTATTGCGAGGCCTTTCAGTTTGAGGGGGGCGAAGTAAGTTATGCCGCCTCACACAACAAACGCCAGTGTCCTGAAAAGGGAGACTTGAAAAAAGTGGGCAAGTACAAAATCAGTGATGACTCGTTGATCGTTTATGTCCAAGGTGTACGCCAAATTTGGACCATCAAAAAAGAATACCCATCTCAGGTTCATGAAGATACTCGGAACTACTTCACCACCGTGTTTGATGGTAAACAATTCGAAAGCTATACCATGCAAAAGAACAAGCAGTCCATGGAAAAGCGCATCAATGTCCACACTGGCGAGTACGAATATCAAGGAACGTCGTTTGACTACCTCTTTCCAATTTCAGGAGGAGGTTACATAAACGGGACTGCTAGCAACTACATATTTGATAGAAGTGTTCAGGGTAACGAACCAGTGCACAAACTGGACTCTGATCTCAATATGAAATCAAATCAACATGACCTCTTTTGTCATGATTATTTATTTTACTGGTACAGCTCTATCGTAGCTGGGCGAGGAGAGTTTGCCGATATTATCTCTAGCTCAATGGATTTTGACAACGTGACACCAATACATTGTGCTGACTGGCCAGATAATTACTGGCAACGAACATTTATGTTTTACAACCTTGAATACACAGATTACGACATATTCATTCCAGGCGAAGTCTACAGTTATGTGCTTAAACCTCACCCTCAATTTGCTGATCGCGTTGAGGAATTTAAGATCAACATGATTTATCACGCCCCTGTCCTTAGCGACACCCAATAAACCTTTTTTACAGGTGGTTATTTTAACAAAACAATCATTCCCAAAATAAAACTGGAACCGTGATCAAATTATAAATTTTCCATCATAGACAAAAAATAGAAATAAATTTTACGGGTTTTGTGCGGATTTTCGTGTCTTGAACCTAAGCTCAATAGTCATTAAAAAGACACCACTCTCTTATATCTCACTAGTGAGATATAAAGAAAAAAATAATAAAAAAAGCGACTTTCTCATTCGGAAACGAAACAAGGACAAATAAATAATGAATAAGGTGAGTTTACTAGCAGCGTCAGTGGCTATCGCTCTTACAGGCTGTGGCGGTTCAGATGGTGGTTCAAACAGTGCTAACGACGGCGTTGTGATCACAGGTTTTGACGGCTACTTCAAGCATGCCGTTGTTTTTGAAGATACGAACAACAACGGCCAATGGGACACTCAAGAAACATTCCTTGGTCTGACCGATGAGAAAGGTCAACTGAAATTGGATGCAAAACCAGAAAGCACTCTAGCGCTACAGACCATCACACCAAACGGTTCAAAGCAGAAACAGCTCATCGCCTTGGATGCGAAAGAGTACGCTGGCAAATACACGGTTGATATGGATCATCCAGGCCAAGCTATGGCGCACGAAATCGTATTCCGTGCACCAACATCGTCAAACGTGATTTCACCTATCACGGATCTTGTGGCGATTGAAATGGCAAAAGATCCAGCCATTAGTGAAGAAGATGCGAAAGCGAAAGTAAACCAAGCGCTAGGAGGCTCAGAAGAAGCACCAATTGATCTGTACAGTGATTTTGTTGAAGGTGCGACAAAAAACGCCGAACTACATAAAACCGCTCAGATTCTGACCGACTCGAAAGCACAAAACCCAACGAACTACGAGAAAAAAGCCACGGAGTTTGCTCAAGCGGCAAACCAAGAAGTGGAACGTCTTGTTGCATCTGGCGAAAACATCAATGACCCAAATCTACGTCCAATCATCACTGACGCGACCCCAGACAGCGACACCTTAGCACCTGAAACGGCAGTTAATAACAAGCTAACCGTAAACAAAATCGTCGAAAAGGCAGCTAAAGATAAGCTAGAAAAACTACCAAAAATCGTACAAGGCGTGGACTTTGATGGCTTAGAGCTAGACATTGAAGGTCTATTTGCAGACAAAGACCAAAACCTTGTGACAACCAAACTGACGCACAACTTTGCAGGCACAGGCATTGAAGTTGTGCAAACTGGCAACCTGATTGTTCTACATCCAACTGCAATCGTAGAGAAAGCTGGTGATTTTGAGATTGTTCTAACTGCGCAAGACATTGATTCGTCAGGTAAGGTTTTGGGTACGGTAAGCACCGTATTTCAGTTCGAAATCGAATCGGCAAACTTACCACCAATGGTTGTAGAAACAGAACAAGCGCGTCTGCAGTCCATCGTTGATGGTTGGTACCTACAACAAGGTGAAGTGTTTGAACAAACACTCGATATTTCTGGTTTGTTCCAAGATAAAGACGGTCAAATTACCGACTACTCAGCGGACTATGTAGACATTGAAGGTCTAACAGTATCTGAGGATGGTAATGCAATTATCACCATTAAAGGCACACCAACAAAAGCAGGTGAAGCTGGAGCAGTACTGGCGATTAGCGCAACAGATGGCCATACCGCGGTACAAATTGCGCTCAGCATGCCAACGGTTATCGAAGGCGTCACGCCACCACCAGTAGTACCGACTTTGGGCTTCACTCACGAGCACTTCAACGGTCAAGAATGGAAAATGGGTAGCTTTGCACAGAAAGATGGTGAAATTGGCTACGCCATGTTGATGCAAGATTCTGAAGGCCTACTATTCTGCTGGGGTTCAAACCACGATGAGATGAATCAAGAGTACAAAGCGAACATCAGTGACTTCCTAAAAGACACATGGGAACACGATGCTTACGCCATTCTTGCCGATCTGGACCAACAAACTGGTTACACGGAATACAACAATAAAGACTGTAACGACGTTGAGCTGAAAGACGGTAAGCTATACAACAGCTACGGCGACGAGTATGAAATGTTGTACCAGCACAAAACCGAGCATAACGGCACTCAAATGATCGTTAAAATATCAGATGATGAGCTGTTCTGGATGGACTCAAGCAATACCCCATTTGCAGAATCACTTTCGGTTGCAGAACACATCAAACACGGCACGGTAGAGCATGACTTGATGGTAGAAAGTAATGGCACAGGCGACGACACAGTCCTGAAATACTCGTCAGGTGCGTACGAATACGACACTGATACTTACAACTACACTTCGTTCATGCCAACAGGATTCCAAACTCCAGGTAATTGGGAAATCCAGAATGATGAAGACCGTGAACTGCTGATTCTAGAAGAAACAGGCTCAGAGTCAGATTACAAAACTCGTCATCGTTACATCAACCGCGATTTTGGTGACTTTTATATTGGTATTCGTTGGAGTAAAGAACAAAACGGTCATGAATCCGCACCGGAATATGGTCTGTACTCTAACAGCAAAGAAGCCATGACAAGCATCGCGAGTTCACTACCGATTTTGGAGCCTGGTGATGATGACTAAAGCAACCATCGTTAACCCTTGCTGTGATAGCGTGCATTTGCGTAGAAGACGCAGAACACTTTGGGAACGATTGGTCGGCATCAAAGAAGTGTATATCTGCTCTAACTGTCACAAAGAAACGCCACTCAAATAGCGATAATATTTGAGACCGCAAAAAAGCCCCGAACTCGGGGCTTTCTTCTATATTTTGACCGCAATATCTGAGTCGTTATTTCACGCACACCACGTTCAATAATGAGGTTCCGGTGAGCTGATTGGGCTCACGATCGGCGAACAAACCTTTCTTATCTTTGCCCCAATACGGCAGTTGCAGTGGCCATTGATTTTTTTCCATCACCCCAGACGCCCTCAGCGCTTTAAACTCTGCAGGGTTAGCTAAGTTCATACCCAGTTGCTGACATACTTTGTGCGAGTTTTCGTAGTTGAGGCGGTTCCACGGCTTACCATGTTCCATGTAAAACTGATTATGGTGATCGAGTAAATATGGGACCACGTACGTTTTGCCCTGTACTGAAGTTCTCAACCGAACTTCAATGTCATCATTTCCAGTGACAATTGGCTTCGCTTTGGTCTTAGCAACAGGCGTAGACGAAGAGCTATCACGCGAACTTTTTGCCTTGGTATCTGGCTTCTCTGCCCGCGCTTTAAAGGCGTCGGTATCAGCTCGCACAGCAGGAACTGGCGCGGGTTTCGGGGTCACCGTCGGTGTTGGCTTAACCGAAGATGCGGCTGATTTCGACGATACAGTAGATTTAGGTGTAGGTGGTGTTACTGGTTGTTTCGTCCCTTTCCCAACCACTCGGATGAACGCCTCTTTGTAATTCGACAAGGTTTTGACTCCTCGTAAGTCATCCCTCGCATCAGACAATGCCTTGTAAGGTCCAATCAAACAGCGATAGCCTTTGGATTCAGGCTTCATCCATACGTCAGTCGTGATTTTACTATAGAGAGGCTTAGCTTTCGCGAGTGACATTGGCTTTGGTAGTAATCCGCATTGAATCCAGTAGAGGTAGTTGCCTCCTTGCGGCACTTTCTTTCCCCATACTCCGTTACCAATTGGGCATGTTTTCTCAAGCATCGGTAATTCTTTCTCGCTGGCTTGAGTGGCTTGGCAAAGGAACTCCTCCGCCTCAACTGGATTAGAAAACTGGGCGCATACCAGCAACAAACCCAAAGCCAGGCTTGCTTGGAAGATACGAGATGGGTGTTGTGCCTTCTTCATTTCCATACACTTCACTCTAAATTAGTGGGTAAGGTCATTATGGCGGCAAAGCGCCAAAAAAATGTGAACAAAGAATAACTAGCAAAAAAAGAGCCGGAATTTGCATCCGGCTCTCAGTTTAGGAAGGAATTAAGTGAATTTACAACGCTTGGTGGGAAAATTCTTATCCTTTGTACAGTTTCGGGTTGAATACATCACGTAGCCAGTCGCCCAACAGGTTGATAACCAAAACCAATGTTACTAGCACGATGCCAGGGAAAGCAGTAATCCACCATGCACCAGAGAAGATGTAGTTAAAGCCGATGCTGATTAGCGCACCCAGTGACGGCTGATCGACTGGCAGACCCAAACCTAGGAATGACAGTGCCGCTTCCGACATGATCGCGTTCGCTACCTGTACCGTCGAGATAACCAAGATTGGCGATAGACAGTTCGGCAGAATGTGACGGAACATGATGCGTGGCGCTTTAAAGCCCATCACACGCGCCGCTTCGACGTATTCTTTCTTCTTCTCTGCCAATACCGAGGCACGAATAGTCCGTGCGTATTGCGGCCATTCAGCCACACCGATGATCACCACCAGCATCACCACTGCGTATTGGCTGTAAAAATCGCTGCCAAAGCTGGCTTTGAAAATGGCCGATACGATGATCGCCACCATCATGGTTGAGAACGATAGTTGAACATCCGCAAAGCGCATCAAGAAGCTATCGATACGACCACCGAAGTAACCCGCCGACAAACCAATGATGATACCCAGAATCAACTGAAGACCGACGGCTAAAAAGCCGATCGTCAAAGACAAACGAGAACCGTAAAGAATGGTCGATAAAATATCGCGACCTTGCTCGTCAGTACCCAACACAAAGCGCTCATCGCCATCTTCCATCCACGAAGGTGGCAACTCAGAATCCATGATGTCGATAGACGTCAGATCGTACGGGTCTGTTGGCGCAAGAATCGGTGCAGCCAATGCCAATACTAAGAACATCATAAAGACGGTAAAACTCGCCATCGCCACTTTGTCGCGTTTGAAGTAATACAGAAAATCTGACTCTTTGAAACGCTGCCACGCTGATGGAGCAGGAGCTGGTGTTAAATTTGATTGGCTCATGATTAAGCTCCTTTTCCAGTTAGGTTCACAGTTGGGTTGATGATGCCGTACAGCAAGTCAACGATGGTATTGGTTACCACGAAGATCAGACCAACAAAGATAACGTAGGCAGTGATCAGCGGTGTATCTACACGGTTGATTGCCTCTAGGAAAAGGAAGCCAGTGCCCGGCCATTGGAACACGGTTTCAGTAAGAATGGTGTAGGCCACCATGGTACCAATCTGCACGCCACCTACCGTCAATACTGGTAGCATGGTGTTCTTAAGTGCATGTTGGTAATAAATCTTTTGTAAGTTCAAACCTTTTGCTTTGGCGAACTTAATGTATTCCGAACTCAGAACTTCCAGCATTTCTGAACGCACCAAGCGGATGAACAACGGCAGCATAATAGACGCTAGCGCAATACAAGGTAGGATGAGGTGCTTGATACCATCAATGGTAAAGAAGCCAGATTCCCAACCGAGTACGTTAGCGGTTTCACCTCGCCCATAGGAAGGCAACCAACCAAGTTCTATGGAGAAGACATACATCAGCATGATTGCGGTTAAGAACACCGGAATCGAGATGCCGACACTGCTCATCGCCATGACAAATTTGGTAAAAACACTCTTAGGATGAATCGCAGAGTACACCCCAAGCGGAATAGAGAAAACAATGATGATAAGCGTCGCGCCAAACACGAGCTCTAATGTTGCCACCAGCTTATCGAGGATCACCTCAACCGCAGGTCGCTTGAAAAAGTATGATGTACCCAAATCACCTTGTAGTGCATTACCCACAAAGCGCGTGTACTTTGTGATAAAGGGATCGTTCAGGCCCAAGTCGTCGCGTAGCGCTTGACGCTCCGATTCCGAAACCGACTGACCTACAAGCTCACGCAGCGGATCACCCAGGTTGTCCTGAATGGCAAACGCCACCAAACTGATCACAAACATCACTATCAGTGCCTGAAACAGGCGCTTGACCAGAAACGAAAACATTCCTTGCCCCTTAACTATCCATAGATCTCTAAATTAGAGAGAAAATTCAGTCTAAATAACCAACTCAATCCGACTGAAACAAAACTGAGTCGAGTGCTTTAAGTTGAGGAGGGAAATCCATCCCTCCTCAAAGTCGACTAACCGTGATTATTCAACCACTAGGTCACCGAAGTAAGGCATTACCATTGGGTTAACGATGTCTGCCGCTTTCACGTTAGACTTCGCGCCCCATGCTTCACTTTGCCAGTGTAGCGGTACGAATGCTGCGTCGTTGTATAGTGTCGCTTCTACGCCCTTCAGCATTTCTGCACGTTTCGCAGGATCCGTCTCTACGTTCGCAGCTTCAACCACTTTGTCCATTTCTGGGTTTGAGTAGTAACCACAGTTGTACTGACCACGACCGGTTTCTTCGTTACGAGTCATAGTTAGGAACTCGTTGAAGTTCGCTGAGTCTTCTGTATCTGAGTGCCAACCGATCATCAGCATGTCTGCCGCACACTTGTCGAACTCAGGCCAGTACTGCGCTTTTGGCATGGTCTTCAGATCAACCTTGATACCGATCTTAGACAACATTGCCGCTGCCGCTTGTGCTACTTTCGCATCATTCACGTAACGGTTGTTTGGTGCGATCATCGTTAGCGTCAGGCCGTTTTCGTAACCCGCTTCTTTCATCAGTTCTTTCGCTTTCTTCAAATCGTAGCGAGGAACCAGTTTGTCATCGTGACCTACGTAACCAGCCGGGCTTTGCTGACCAGCGGCCGTTGCGAAGCCTTTCATGATTTTCTTCACGATACCTTCGTTATTGATTGCGTGAACAATCGCTTGGCGAACGCGAACGTCTTTCAATGCTTCGTTGCTGTTTTGGTTTAGTTGGAACGTGATGATACGAGTACCAGGTAGCGTAACTAGGTCGATGCCGTCAGCATCTTCAACGCGTTTGTGGTCGTTTGGCGCTACAGGGTGAATCATGTCAACACCGCCAGAAAGCAGCGCTGCTACACGAGTTGCGTCTTCTTTGATTGGCACAAGCGTTAGCTTATCAACGTTACCTTTCGACTCTTTGTCCCAGTAATCTTTAAAGCGTTCAAATTCCACTTTTACGCCCTGTTCACGAGAAGTCACAATGAATGGACCCGTGCCAGAAACGTTAGTCGATGCGAATGAATTACCGTGCTTCACTAGCTCAGACTTATCTTTGCCGTCCGCAGTTTTGCCAGTGTAGAACTTGCTGTCCATTGGGAAAATGTACGTTGCGGTTTGCAGCACTAGTGGGTAAGGACCTTTAGTTACAAGATCGAACGTGTTGTCGTCAACTTTGACGATTTTCTCGTACGGGTCGAAGATGTTTTTAAAGTCAGGAGAGCTTTGTAAACGCTGGAACGTCCACACGACGTCGTCAGCCGTTAGAGTATTGCCAGAATGGAATTTCACACCTTCACGCAGTTTGAAACGAACAGTCGTATCGTTAATACGTTCCCAGCTTTCCGCTAGGCGAGGCTCGAAATCCATTTTTTGAGTAAAGCGAACCAACGGATCAAATACCATGTGTGACATTTGCAGTGTGCCACCTGATAGCTGCTCATGTGGGTCAAGCGATACTGGGTCAGCTGCATAGCCAACTTTGATATCTGCTGCCATTGCGTTAAAGCTTAGGCCCGCAGCCATTAGCGCCACTGCTAATTTGCTTTTCATGGTTTTCATTTGCATAACTCCTTCATGCGGGGATACGGATCCCTTGTTGTTGTGTTTGCGTCTTTGTTATGACTAAAGGTTAGCCAAGCGAATTGCTTGGTTTATGCCGTTTCGATCTCTTCTCGCAAGCCAGTAAACTCCGGCATCAGAGAAATCAATTTTTTGCTGTATTCGTGTTGAGGTGCCGTGAATAACTGTTCTGTTGGTGCCACTTCTAAAAGTGTACCCATTTGCATCACACCTACTCGGTCACACATCTGACGAATAACAGGTAAATCGTGGCTGATAAACAACATAGTCAAGTTCAGCTCACTTTGCAGATCTTTCAGCAAGTTTAGAATTTGTGCCTGTACCGATACGTCCAGTGCTGAGGTCGGTTCATCACAAATCAAAAGTCGAGGACGAGTCGCCAACGCACGCGCAATAGAAATACGCTGACGCTGACCACCGGAGAATTCATGAGGGTACTTAAGCCCAGCCATTCGACCCAAACCAACATGATCCAATAGGTCATTCACGATTTGGCGAGTTTCCGACTCGTTTTTCGTCAATTTATGGAAACGGATTGGCTCAGCAATAATATCGAATACCTTCATACGAGGGTTCATTGAAGTATATGGGTTTTGGAACACCATCTGCATTTGACGACGCATCGGGCGGCGCTCTTTCTCAGAGGTTAAAGCGGTCAGGTCAATGCCCTCGAATTTCACCTGACCAGAGTTAGGTTGGTATAAACCAGCAATCACACGTGCAATGGTCGATTTACCTGAACCAGACTCGCCCACCAAACCAAAGGTTTCGCCTTCGTGCACTTCAAAGCTCACATTATTAGATGCTTGCACGTATTCTCGGCGGCTCTCGAACAAAGAGTCTTTGGTCACAAAGCGAAGATTGACGTTCTTCACGTCCAAAAGCGGGCCAGTGTACTCACGCTCATCTTGGCTTTGTCCTAACCAGTGGTTCTTGATATCGAGTGGCTCCATTTCCGCCGCTTCTTCGATATAGCTTACTAACGGGAAACGATCTAACTTTCTGTCTGAACGTGGTACCGCTGAAATTAGACTGCGAGTGTAAGAGTGATCAGGATCGCCCAATACTTTGGCTGTTGGTCCAAACTCCACCAAGTCACCACGATACATTACCGCCACGCGATCGGTGACGTTGGAGACGACACCCATATCGTGAGTAACTAACATACAGCCGACATTGTTCTTGATACACAGCTCGCGGATCAAGTTGAGGATTTGGTCTTGGATAGAAACGTCTAACGCCGTAGTTGGTTCGTCCGCGATGATGAGATCAGGCTCACCAGCCAAAGCAATAGCAATGACAACACGCTGACGCATACCACCAGAGAATTGGTGCGGGTACTGTTTTAAGCGGTTTTCTGGTTGCGGAATACCAACCTGCTGCATAAGAGAAAGCGCGCGCTGATACGCCTCTTCATCAGAGACCTTCATGTTAGCGTGGATCGTCTCTTTCAGCTGTTGCTCAACAGTAAAAAGTGGATTGAGCGAGGTCATCGGATCTTGGAAAATAAAACCTATTTTCGAGCCGCGAACCTTACGCATCGCTTCTGGTGATAGGCCAGAAATTTTTTCTCCATCCAAGAATACATCACCGCTAGCAACGCGACCTGGGGGACTAAGCAAATCGATAACAGCGTTACCAACGGTGGATTTACCCGCACCTGATTCGCCAACAACACCCACGATTTCACCACGTTCAATATGAAAAGAAAGTGACTTCACGGCAGCGTGAACGCCGTGTCGGGATGGGTATTCAATACGAAGGTTTTTCACTTCTAATAGTGACATTTCAGACCTCTACTGCCTTGTCTGTGGTATCGAATCATGCCAAAGGCACCATTCATCACCTGAATGAATCCGTTCAAATTCAGAATAATACTCTGAAATCTTAATGCGGAAATAATTTGGCAAAAATCACACAAAAAAGCAACAATTAAAGTATATTCCGCCGAAAAAACATTAAATAAACGCACAATTAGCGAATAAAAATGCATTAACAAGTATTTAACCATTTTCATATCACACTATTTTTGTGCGTCATGCACCAATAAAACTAGAAAAATGCTCTAAAAGTAAACATGAGCTAAACAAGATCATTAACCATATTATTCATGTGCATTTATTAACATTTAACAAACAATATCATATGCAAAAAGTGTTTTTTCAACATAAAAAACTATTAATAAAATAGTCGGCAAATACAAAAAGCCAAACTTAGGAAGAGAAAGGATAGGTCAAAACGTGAACAAAACAGCAAAACCACACAAATCCTGCTCCAACGCAGAATATGCGCCACTTAAGCGGTTTATTGACTAAGCAAAGGAAAGTACCGCTATCCTCATTCGTACGTCATAAGAAAACTCGCCGGTTTTAACCCTTTACGACACAATTGAGAGTGGGATAATAGATGAACAGTGTCAAAGCCAAGCCGTAAATAAAAGGAGCCCCTGTGCTTAAAGCGATTTTTTTTGATATGGACGAGACTTTATGTGCAACGTCACAAGCCGATAAAGTTGCAGGACAAGCGTTTACAACTTGGATTCATAAGACCTATCCACAAGTTACCGAGCCAAAAGCGTTTTTGCAGCGCTACTTGCAGGGTGTATACAAAAAGCTGAATGCTGAGTTCCCTCACCTTGTGGCTCTGCTACCCGATGAAAATGCCTTCCGTTGTGGCCTGATCCAAAACATCTTGGCGGAGCAAGGCGTCAGCATCGCTGCAAAAGAGGCTCAACAAGCTCAAGACTACTTTGACTCTGCACGTATGGGCGCGTTCACTTTCTTCCCTGGTGTAAAAGAAATGCTCAGCGACCTTCGTCAACATTACAAACTCGTCGTGATCACTAACGGCCCGATTTTTTCTCAACACCCTAAATTAAACGCGACACAAATGAGCAACTGGGTGGACCATATTATTGTGGGAGGAGAAGAGCCAGAAGAGAAACCTGCTACAAGTATTTTCCAAAAAGCGCTCGACTTGGTCGAAGTAAAACCAGAAGAGGCTCTACACGTGGGCGACTCTTTACCTGCTGACATTGCTGGCGCTAACAATATGGGCATTTTGAGTGTGTGGGTGAATGCGACAGGCGCAAGTAACTCAACGGATATAACGCCAAGTTTTGAAATCCAAAAAACGGTAGAAGTAAAAGAAATCCTTAAAACACTCGCCCAATAAAAGCAGCGGATTAGAAAACTACAAACCCCCAGACACTGCTCTGGGGTTTATTTTGTCAGCTCGAAAAGCATTTGGATCATAGGTGGTCAAAAGCCCCTAGAGCTGTACACTTTTGGGGAAAATTGAAATGGAATGCCGATTCTTTTCAGGAGAGATGCAAAAAAGCCCCAGTCTTTCGACTGAGGCTCTAAATAGCGGTCGGTGAAGAGCCGAATTCTAACTTCAGGCGAACCCCACTTGGGTTCAAATCCATTGATACATTACCGACTAATACAGTCCAAGCGAGATCATAAACTCTAAAACGACGAAAGCCTGCTAAAAAGCAGGCTTTCTAATAGTGGTCGGTGAAGAGGGATTCGAACCCCCGACCCTCTGGTCCCAAACCAGATGCGCTACCAAGCTGCGCTATTCACCGAACTGTATTTACTGATTTTCTCAAATCAGACAGGACACTTCAACTAAGAAGTCACCTTAATTAATGGGGTGGCTAACGAGATTCGAACTCGCGACCACCGGAATCACAATCCAGGGCTCTACCAACTGAGCTATAGCCACCATCAATTTTTGCTGTTTACCGCTCTATTCGAGCCATAAACTAAATAGTGGTCGGTGAAGAGGGATTCGAACCCCCGACCCTCTGGTCCCAAACCAGATGCGCTACCAAGCTGCGCTATTCACCGACGATGTTTTATCTTGATTGAATCAAGATTAGGAGCAATGCTACCGCATTCAATCTAAAAAAGAAAGAATGGGGTGGCTAACGAGACTTGAACTCGCGACAACCGGAATCACAATCCGGGGCTCTACCAACTGAGCTATAGCCACCACTGATTTTTACCGATGTATCCTCCGAGGCAATGGTACGCCCGAAAGGATTCGAACCTTCGACCTTTGGCTCCGGAGGCCAACGCTCTATCCAACTGAGCTACGGGCGCATGCCCTATCGGCGGAGTGGAATAATACGGATATCACACTATGCCGTCTAGTACTTTTTTTACTTTTTTTATCGTTTGGTCTCTTTTTCGACAGTTATCTTCCGTTAAAGTGGATTTTTGATGTGATTCACGCCCTGTCATGGATAACTTGTTGTTTATTGCAACAAGTTATCGGGATATAATCACCCATTATTTACATTGATTTAACAGCTGCAACCAAGTTGTCTAATCATTCTATGCCATTCAGTGGAATTTAATGATTTCTCTGCTCGGCATTAATACTCTAACTATATAAATAGGTAAGTCACTTACCTCGGGAATGTGAAGTGGGTTTAATGGATATGTCTCGACAAATGATTAGCGTTTTGTTCGCTGCCTTAACGTTTTCTACGGCAGCTTTAGCTTCTGACATCAGCCAAACTGAATACGATGCGATCGCAGAACGCATCCAACCTGTCGGTGATGTTTATCTAGCAGGTTCTGAGCCAGTGAAAGAAGAACCAACCGGTCCACGTGATGGCGCCACAGTTTATGGTACTTTTTGTATTGCTTGTCACGCATCTGGTGTAAACGGCGCACCTAAAACAGGTAATGCCGATGATTGGGCACCACGTATTGCACATGGCAAAGATACGTTAGTGAAGCACGCATTAGAAGGCTTCAATGCGATGCCAGCCAAAGGAACCTGTATGGACTGTTCTGACGATGAAATCATCGCAGCAATTGACCACATGATTGAAGGTCTATAAGTAAAGACATCAACGAAAAAGGCTTGCCAGTTGGCAAGCCTTTTTGTTTTTAGTCAGTGAGAACAAGGTTACTTTACTTCTTAAACATTGCTCGAATATTGGCAATGTGTGCTTGACCTTTCGCCATACGCTCTTCTGCTGATACTGGCTTTTTGTTTACTTCCCATTCAACGTCATCAAATGGCAACTCATCCAAAAAGCGGCTTTGAGTCGGTTTGATCAACTCGCCGAACTGCCGACGCTCTTTGCACATAGTGAAAGTCAGTTCACGTTGCGCGCGAGTAATACCAACGTACATCAGGCGACGCTCTTCTTCCACGTTATCTTCATCAATACTGGTTTGGTGCGGTAAAATACCTTCTTCGGACCCAATTAAGTATACATATGGGAACTCAAGGCCTTTTGATGCGTGCAAGGTCATCAGTTGTACTGCATCACTGTCTTCATCTTCTTCACCGCGCTCCATCATGTCACGCAAGGTCAAACGTTGAACGACTTCTTTTAACGTTTTCTCTTCTTGATCGTAGTTGTCACCCTCTAGGTCCGCCACTATCCAGGAATAAAGGTCAGAAACGTTCTTCATTCTCATTTCAGCGGCTTTCGGACTTGCTGAAGTTTCGTATAGCCAATCTTCATAATGGATATCACGAACTAGCGAACGAACCGCTTCGACGGTATCACCACGCTCAGCTTGATCAGCAATCGCCACTAGCCATTGGGTGAAACGACGCAGGTTTTCTAGGCCACGTCCCGTTAGGTGCTGTTCGAGCCCCATTTCAAAGCTCGACTCAAACAGGCTCTTGCCTCGCATATTGGCATAACTGCCTAATTTCTCTAACGTTACTGGGCCAATTTCACGTCGCGGAGTGTTCACAATGCGCAAAAATGCATTGTCGTCATCCGGATTAACCAAAACACGCAAATACGCCATGATGTCTTTAATCTCTGCGCGTGCAAAAAACGAGGTGCCACCAGAAATTTTATACGGTACACGGTTTTGCATCAGAGACTTTTCAATCAAACGTGATTGGTGGTTACCACGATATAGAATCGCATAATCTTTATATTCGGTACGGTTTAGGAACTTATGCGCAATTAGTTCACCCGTTACGCGCTCTGCTTCGTGCTCTTCATTTTTAGCCAACAACACTTTGAGTTTTTCACCGTCAGGAATTTCAGAGAACAAGGACTTCTCATAGACGTGAGGGTTGTTAGCTATCAAAATGTTGGCCGCACGCAGGATTCGACTCGTTGAACGGTAGTTTTGCTCTAGCTTAATCAAACGCAAATTCGGATAATCTTCACCCAGCAACACGAGGTTCTGAGGTTTCGCACCACGCCATGAATAAATAGACTGATCGTCATCCCCTACAACAGTCAATCGCCCACGTTCTCCGACAATTAATTTGACCAGCTCATACTGACTCGTGTTGGTATCTTGATACTCGTCAACCAGTAGGTAACGGATACGATTCTGCCAACGCTGACGAACATCTTCATGATTACGTAAGAGTAAAACGGGCATCAAAATTAGGTCATCAAAATCAAGCGCGTTATAGGCTTTCATTTGCTTTTGGTACATATCAAAACAGAACGCAAACAATTGTTGCTGTTCACCTTGCGCACGCGCTTTGGCTTGCTCTGGCGTCAACATGTCGTTTTTCCAGTTGGAAATACAACTCAGAAGCTGACGTAGCAGATCTTTATCACCATCAAGCTGCTTTTCGGTAAGTTCTTTGAGCAGCGCTAGCTGGTCTTGGTCATCAAACAGTGAGAAGCCCGCTTTCAACCCTAAATGCTTGTACTCACGCTTGATGATGTTCAATCCTAAAGTGTGGAATGTTGATACCATCAAACCTTTAGACTCACCTTTCCCTAACGTTTGACCTACACGCTCCTTCATTTCACGTGCTGCTTTGTTGGTAAACGTCACCGCCGCAATGTTACGCGCTTTGTAACCACATTGCTGAACCAGATAAGCGATTTTATTGGTAATAACACGAGTTTTGCCCGAACCAGCACCTGCTAGCACTAGGCATGGGCCAGACACGTATTTCACGGCTTCATCTTGACTAGGGTTCAGCTTCATAGAAATTCTCTGCGGGTGATGAATGTGGCGCCTATGATAAAGGGGTGGCCTCGTGAAAGCTATGCTGATTTCTTGTAATTTTTACACCAATTAAGTGCAATATTCTGTTGCATAAATGGCGGGTATTTAAGCTATAATGAATGAACGTTCATTCACTAAAGGGTGACATTATGAAGGATAACCCTGCTGTAGATAAACGAGAACAAATCTTAGTCGCTGCTGAACAACTCATTGCTGAATCTGGCTTTCAAGGGCTTTCCATGCAAAAGCTCGCCAATGAGGCAGGTGTCGCAGCAGGGACGATTTACCGTTATTTCTCAGATAAAGAACATCTTTTAGAGGAACTACGCCTTAACGTTGCTAAGCGTGTTGCTACTGCGGTGCAACTAGGTGTTAGTGAAGAGATGCCTTTAAAACAGCGTTATCGAACCATGTGGCTCAATATTTGGAATTTAGCGAGCTCGAACTTAAGTGCGATCAGCAACCGAGTCCAATATGAGTCTTTACCCTGTTCAAATAGTAGCAAAGCTCGGGAACTTGAGAGACAAATGTTTGCCCAAGTAGATCTTCTTTTCAATCAGGGCAAAGACGAGGGAGTATTCAAGCTTCTCGATAACGAAGTACTTTCTGGATTGAGTTTTGAGGCAAGTGTTGCACTTGCTCGGAAACACGCTTTGGGATTTTATCAACTGGATAAGACGGCATTAGAGGCCGCTATTGAAGCCAGTTGGGATGCAATTATTAAACACTAACTGGAGTTCTTAATAGAATGAAAAAGTGGATTTTGATGCTATCAATTGTTTTATTACTTTTTGGTAGCGTTGTTACATACAGACTAATTGATATCAAAGACAAAATGGAGCAGTTTGCCAATCGCCCTGAACCAGCATTCCCAGTAACCGTAACTGAAGTGCAAGCGGTGGATTGGGTACCAGTCATCGAGGCAATTGGTTTTATCGAGCCAAATCAAGGCGTGACGGTAGCGAACGAAACGAGCGGTGTTATCGATAAAATCGCATTTGATTCCGGTACTCAAGTCAAAGCAGGTCAGCCACTAGTACTGCTTGACTCTGACGTTGAGAAAGCGAATTTAAAGAGCTCGCAAGCCAAGTTGCCAGCAGCAGAAGCGAAATACAAACGCTACCAAGGGCTATTTAAAAAAGGCTCTATTTCTAAAGAAGCGTATGACGAAGCAGAAGCGAACTACTTCTCCTTAAAAGCGGACATTGAAAGCTTGAAAGCGACCATCGACCGACGCGAAATCAAAGCGCCATTTGATGGTGTAGTAGGTATTCGTAACGTGTACCTAGGTCAGTACCTACAAGCGGGTACCGATATTGTTCGCCTGGAAGACACCAGCGTGATGCGTTTACGCTTTACCGTGCCGCAAACCGATATTTCACGTATCAATATCGACCAAGAAGTGGATATCTTTGTTGACGCTTATCCAGACCAACCTTTCAAAGGGTCTATTTCTGCGATTGAACCAGCTGTAAACGTACAAAGTGGTTTGATTCAAGTTCAAGCGGATATCCCTAACAGTGACGGCAAACTACGTAGTGGTATGTTCGCGCGTGCAAACATCATTCTGCCTAAATTAGAAAATCAGGTCACGCTACCTCAAACCGCGATCACATTTACGCTGTATGGCGACAATGTTTACATCGTAACAGAAGAAGATGGCGAAAAACGCGTTAAGCAGCATGTGGTAAAAGTTGGCGAACGCTCTAAAGATATCGCACACATTCTAGAAGGCGTGAAGCCAGGTGATGTAGTGGTGACATCGGGTCAAGTCCGTTTGAGTAACCATGCGAAAGTAAGCATTGTCGAAAGCGATGCAACTACCCCACCTGCTGAAACACCAATGCTTTAAGTTGGAGGCATCATGCGCTTTACAGATGTTTTTATAAAACGTCCAGTTTTAGCGGTATCGATCAGCTTTTTGATTGCATTGCTTGGTTTGCAAGCGGTGTTCAAAATGCAGGTTCGTGAATACCCTGAAATGACGAATACGGTGGTCACCGTGACCACCAGTTACTACGGTGCAAGTGCCAACTTGATCCAAGGCTTTATTACTCAGCCATTGGAGCAAGCGGTAGCGCAAGCCGATAATATTGATTACATGACTTCGCAATCGGTACTGGGTAAATCGACCATTACTGTAAACATGAAGTTGAATACTGATCCAAATGCGGCGTTGTCTGACATTCTGGCGAAAACCAACTCGGTACGTTCACAGCTACCAAAAGAAGCCGAAGACCCAACCGTAACCATGTCGACAGGTTCGACAACGGCGGTACTGTACATCGGCTTTACGAGTGACGAGTTATCTTCAAGCCAGATCACTGACTACCTTGAGCGTGTAATCAACCCGCAGTTGTTCACCGTAAACGGTGTGTCCAAAGTTGACCTGTATGGTGGTATGAAGTACGCACTGCGCGTATGGCTAGATCCTGCTAAAATGGGCGCTTTGAAGTTGACCGCAACCGATGTGATGAGCGTTCTTAACGCCAACAACTACCAATCTGCAACCGGTCAAGCGACGGGTGAGTTCGTGCTTTATAACGGTAGCGCAGATACTCAGGTATCAAACGTTGCTGAACTTGAGGCATTGGTCGTGAAAACTGGTGAAGGGGATGTCATCCGCCTAGGTGATATCGCTAAAGTAACGCTAGAGAAGAGTCACGACGTTTATCGCGCAAGTGCAAACGGTCAAGAAGCTGTGGTTGCAGCGATCAACGCAGCGCCAAGTGCTAACCCAATCAACATTGCAGCAGACGTACTTGAACTGTTGCCTCAGCTTGAGCGCAACCTACCAAGTAACATCAAAATGAACGTAATGTACGACTCAACTATCGCCATCAACGAATCGATTCACGAAGTAGTGAAAACGATTCTTGAAGCAGCGGTCATCGTACTTGTGGTTATCACACTGTTCCTGGGCTCATTCCGCGCGGTAATCATTCCTATCGTGACCATTCCACTTTCATTGATTGGTGTGGCAATGGTGATGCAGGCAATGGGTTTCTCTTGGAACTTGATGACGCTACTGGCGATGGTGCTTGCCATCGGTCTGGTGGTGGATGACGCGATCGTTGTACTAGAAAACGTTGACCGTCACATCAAAGAAGGGGAATCGCCATTCCGAGCTGCAATTATTGGTACGCGTGAAATTGCGGTTCCAGTTATCGCGATGACATTGACGCTAGGTGCAGTGTACGCGCCGATCGCGTTGATGGGTGGTATCACCGGCTCATTGTTCAAAGAGTTCGCTTTGACACTGGCAGGTTCAGTATTCGTATCCGGCATCATCGCTTTGACACTATCACCAATGATGTGTTCGAAGATGCTGAAGGCGAACGAGAAGCCAAGCAAGTTTGAGCAAAAAGTTCACCATATCCTTGATGGCATGACCACTCGTTACGAAGGAATGTTGAAAGCGGTAATGGCTCATCGTCCGGTTGTTATTGCATTTGCAATCATTGTATTTGCAAGCTTACCGGTCTTGTTCAAGTTTATTCCTAGCGAACTAGCACCATCTGAAGATAAAGGTGTGGTCATGCTGATGGGTACCGCCCCATCAAATGCGAACTTGGACTATATCCAAAATACCATGGATGACGTAAACCAAATACTCTCAGATCAACCAGAGGTGGAATACGCACAGGTCTTTAATGGTGTACCAAACTCAAACCAAGCGTTTGGCCTAGCAACATTGAAGCCTTGGAGTGAACGAGAGGCAAGCCAATCTGAAATCACAAAACGTGTGGGTGGCCTAGTATCAAGTGTGCCTGGTATGTCTGTCACTGCATTCCAAATGCCAGAGCTTCCAGGTGCAGGCTCAGGTCTACCTGTTCAGTTTGTAATTACAACACCAAATAGCTTCGAGAGCTTGTTTACTATCGCTAGCGATATTCTAACCGATGTTGCAAGTAGCCCAATGTTTGTCTATTCCGACCTTGATTTGAACTACGATTCAGCAACGATGAAGATCAAGATCGATAAAGACAAAGCGGGTGCCTACGGTGTGACTATGCAAGACATTGGCATCACTCTCAGCACCATGATGGCAGATGGTTATGTAAATCGAATCGACCTGAATGGTCGCTCGTATGAGGTGATTCCTCAAGTTGAGCGTAAATGGCGTCTAAACCCAGAATCGATGAAGAACTACTATGTACGCTCTGTAGATGGTAAAGCGGTTCCATTAGGCAGTCTGATTACTATCGATGTGGTGGCTGAGCCTCGCTCTTTGCCACACTTCAACCAGCTAAACTCAGCGACTGTGGGTGCAGTACCATCGCCTAGTGTTGCTATGGGTGACGCAATCGACTGGTTTGAGAATATTGCACAAACCAAGCTGCCTGCAGGCTATAACCACGATTACATGGGCGAATCTCGTCAGTTTGTAACGGAAGGTAGTGCCTTGTATGCAACCTTCGGTCTTGCACTTGCGATCATCTTCCTCGTTCTGGCGATTCAATTTGAATCACTCCGCGACCCTATTGTCATCATGGTATCTGTACCTCTGGCAATCTGTGGTGCCTTGATCGCATTGGCCTGGGGTACAGCCTCGATGAACATCTACTCGCAGGTTGGTTTGATCACGCTGGTCGGCCTAATAACCAAGCACGGTATCTTGATCTGTGAAGTAGCCAAAGAAGAGCAGTTACATAATAAACTGTCTCGTATTGATGCGGTGATGGAAGCTGCGAAAGTGCGTCTTCGCCCTATCCTAATGACCACTGCAGCGATGATCGCAGGTCTGATCCCGCTGATGTACGCAACAGGTGCAGGTGCCGCGCAACGTTTCAGTATCGGTATCGTCATCGTTGCTGGCCTTGCAATCGGTACACTGTTCACACTATTCGTACTACCTGTGATTTACAGCTACCTAGCTGAAAAACACAAACCTCTGCCAGTATTTGTTGAAGACAAAGACTTGGAGAAGTTAGCGCGAGTTGACGAAGCGAAAGCAGCTCATCGTGAATTAGCGGATAACAGATAAGCTATTAAGGCATTCAAAAAGGTCACTTCGGTGGCCTTTTTTATTGCCGCTCTCTTTTTTGCCATCTAAATGGCGACTTTCACGTATCATTTACTTAAAATGAGGACAAATCAAAAGGAGTTTTAGCCACTATGTTTGACCCAAAGAAATTAGAGCAAATTGCTAAACAGATTCACGACTCAATGCCTCAACCTGTAAAAGAGTTGGGCTCTGATGTCGATCAGAAAGTTCGTCAAGTAATCCAAGGCCAGCTAAACAAGCTAGATGTTGTAAGTCGCGAAGAGTTTGATGTTCAAACTCAAGTTTTACTACGTACACGTCAAAAGCTAACAGAAATGGAACAGAAGTTGGCACAACTTGAAGAAAAGCTTGCTGAAAAATAAGTATCAAAGCGCTCCTCACAAAGGAGCGTTTTTCTTATCGGCGCGCAGATAAATCGGCTAAAAACAAAAAGGCTTGGTCAACGGCGACCAAGCCTTTTGATTAGATGTTGTGTTTATTTTGTATTTATCACTCCAGTCTGCCTGGAGTTTATCTACTGCGTTACTTGAGACTAAGTAAATTACGCAGTATTAAGGTTTCATTTCTAGGAGAAGGCGCGGACTTTACGATAGTAAACGAGCACCTTCGACACCGAAATGGAGCCTTAAGGCCAGTCATTTAGCCGCCCACCGCGATACGCTTCATATCAGTCATGTAACCACGTAGCTCTTCACCGATGTACTCTACAGGGTGGTTACGGATTGTTTCATTCACAGCGATAAGAGTCGCGTTATCCACTTGGTTAGACGTTTCACCTAAACCTTTACCAATTACGTCAGTATTTACGGCTGGCATAAACTTCTCACGTAGAAGCGGCGTTGCTACGTTAGCGAACAGGTAGTTACCGTATTCCGCAGTGTCTGAGATAACCACGTTCATTTCGTATAAACGCTTACGTGCGATAGTGTTTGCGATAAGTGGCAGCTCGTGTAGAGACTCGTAGTAAGCAGACTCATCGATGATGCCAGATGCCGTCATCGCTTCGAATGCTAGCTCAACACCCGCACGAACCATAGCAACCATCAAGATACCGTTATCGAAGTACTCTTGCTCAGAGATTTCTACGTCAGTTTCTGGGTAGTTTTCGAAAGCAGTTTCACCTGTTTCTGCACGCCAGCCTAGTAGATTTGCATCGTCGTTTGCCCAGTCAGCCATCATAGTACTAGAGAAGTGACCGGTGATGATGTCATCCATGTGCTTGTTGTATAGCGGACGCATCAGTTCTTTTAGCTCTTCAGAAAGCTCAAATGCTTTCACTTTTGCAGGGTTAGTTAGGCGATCCATCATGTGAGTGATACCACCAAACTTCAGTGCTTCAGTGATGGTTTCCCAACCGTATTGAAGAAGCTTACCAGCGTAGCCAGGATCAATACCATCAGCAATCATCTTCTCGTAACACACGATAGAGCCAGCCTGTAGCATGCCACAAAGGATAGTTTGCTCACCCATTAGGTCAGATTTCACCTCAGCAACAAAAGAAGACTCTAGACAGCCTGCACGGTGACCACCGGTTGCTGCAGCCCAAGCTTTCGCGATATCCCAACCTTCACCTTTTGGGTCGTTCTCTGGGTGAACAGCGATAAGAGTCGGTACACCGAAACCGCGCTTGTATTCTTCACGAACTTCCGTACCTGGACATTTAGGTGCAACCATTACTACCGTTAGGTCTTTACGGATTTGCATGCCTTCTTCAACAACGTTGAAACCGTGAGAGTAACCTAGTGCTGCGCCTTCTTTCATTAACGGCATTACCGTCTCAACAACGTTTGTGTGCTGCTTATCTGGAGTAAGGTTTACTACTAGATCAGCTTGTGGAATTAGCGTTTCGTAGCTACCTACCTCAAAACCGTTGTCTTTTGCGTTTTTGAATGACTGGCGTTGCTCATCAATCGCGGCTTGGCGAAGCGCATAAGCAACGTCTAGACCAGAGTCGCGCATGTTCAGACCTTGGTTAAGACCTTGAGCACCACAACCTACAATGACTACTTTCTTACCTTTCAGATAATCCGCTTCTGAAGCGAACTCACTGCGGTCCATAAAACGACAACGACCTAATTGGTCCAACTGCTCGCGCAAGTTTAGGGTATTGAAATAATTAGCCATCTGGGTGCTCCTTTGAGATTCTTCCATTGAGGTCAGTAATTGCCTTACCGAATAACTTCATACTAAAACAGACATGAGATTGCTTAAAGTGATATATTCACAATTAGTTATTGCAATTTATGCAACATGGAAATGAAAATTTAATGAATATCAAAAGCCTGCAACTTTTCATTCATCTCTGTGAGAGTAAAAGTTTCGCCAAGACCGCAGCGGCAATGCATATTAGCCCTTCAGCCTTAAGCCGACAGATACAAAAATTAGAGGAGGAAACCAGCCAACAATTGTTTTTACGCGACAACCGTAGCGTTGATTTAACTATCCAAGGTAAAAAGCTAGTCCCAGTTGCCTTAAAGATTCTTGGCGAATGGCAGCAGTATCAGAGTCACCTGAAGGGAACCGAGGATGAATTGAAAGGAGAAATCCGTCTCTTTTGTTCTGTTACTGCAAGCTACAGCCATCTTCCGGAGCTAATCTCTGACTTTCGTATTCAGAACCCTTTCATTGAGTTCAAACTATCAACCGGCGATCCAGCTCAAGCGATCGACAAAATACTAGCAGATGAAGCCGATATTGCCATATCAGCCAAGTCAGAACAGATGCCAAATAAAATCGCATTTGAAACGATCAGTGAAATCCCACTTTCTGTCATCGTACCTGTTGGGGTTAGTGCGTTTGCTGAAGAGCTACAAAAAGAAAAACCAGACTGGTCGGTCATTCCATTCATACTCCCAGAAGCAGGAACGGCAAGGGACAGGGCCAATACTTGGCTCAAACAAATGAAAATAAAGCCAAAGATCTACGCACAAACCTCCGGACATGAAGCCATCGTAAGTATGGTTGCATTGGGGTGTGGAGTAGGTATCGCACCTGATGTTGTAATCAACAACAGTCCGGTAAGAGAAAAGATAAATCGTTTAAAAGTCTTACCAATTAAACCTTTTAAACTTGGTGTTTGCTGCAACAAAACTCAGCTGGAAAATCCGCTTGTTAAAGCCTTTTGGAAGGTTGCAGAAAGCAAGTATATCGCACCTTAGATGAACACTTTTTAGGTATAAAGTGAGCTAATTTTAAAACTCTATAGATGCAAAAAAGCCCGCTCTTTCGAGCGGGCTTCTTAAATTTAAAGCCTGGCGATGTCCTACTCTCACATGGGGAAGCCCCACACTACCATCGGCGCTATTTCGTTTCACTTCTGA
>NZ_JAWOTK010000019.1:0-63758 GCF_033338855.1 Vibrio sp. Vb0937
TGAACCTTGAGCTACTATCAATGAATTGGTTAATTGAATCACGAGAGGCATTATGTTCGTAGATTCTCATTGTCATTTAGACAAATTGAATTACGACGATCTCCACATCAATGTGGAAGACGTTATTAACAAAGCTAAACAAGCAAACGTAACTGAGCTACTTTCTGTTGGAGTAACGCTGGATTCTTTCCCGAAAATGATGGAAATGATCGAGCCTTATGACAATGTTTATGCTTCGTGCGGTGTGCACCCACTTGATGTTGAAAGCGACTTTTCGATGGACGTATTGCGCCACCATGCGTCGAATGCAAAAGTCGTCGCTATTGGCGAAACGGGTTTAGATTATCATTACAAGCCCGAAACGGCCGCGTTACAGAAAGAGCGCTTTGAGCAACACGTTGATCTTGCAGTGGAGCTCAACAAACCTTTAATTATCCATACCAGAAACGCACGTGCGGATACTCTAGATATTTTGCGTAAGGGTGGGGCAGAGAAATGTGGTGGTGTTATCCACTGTTTTACAGAAGATCTTCCATTTGCTGAAGCTGCACTGGAGCTGGGGTTTTATATTTCTATCTCGGGGATTGTTACTTTCCGTCAAGCTACAGAGTTAAAAGAAGTGGTGAAGACTCTACCTTTAGAGAAGCTTCTTATTGAGACAGATTCTCCTTACTTGGCTCCTGTCCCTCATCGTGGCAAAGAGAATCAACCCGCTTATGTTGTCGAAGTCGCTTCTTATATTGCGCAACTCAAATCGTGCTCTCTTTCTGAAGTGGCACAAAAAACCACCGAAAACTTCCGAAATCTTTTTTTGCGATGAAAAAATAATAAGAGCATAAAAAAGGAGCTTAGGCTCCTTTTTTGTTGATAAAAACAACAGATACGCTCACGAGTTTAATGTTTACTAAAAATGTTGATTTAATAACATTCAAAAATCACAAATGTAATTTTGTTACTAAAAATAACATTGAGGCGTATTTTATTTACGCCTTAAAATTAATTATATAAATAATTAATTCCTTATAAAACAATAACATATGTGCAATGCAAACCTTTTCATCGGCTGTTTTTGGGTGTGATCCAAGACTTGTTTTGAAACTAAATTTCGTAACTGTGTGGAAAGTTTGAGGGTCATCAATATATATTTAGAGCCGGAAAATATAATGCAGTTGTGGTTACATTTTCATTGGGTGCTAACCTTTAGGCTACGGGGGTGTGCCGTTAGTGCCCAAATAATACTTATAAATTTATCAGGAGCATAAACATGTTTAAGAACCTTTTTGCTAACCTGCAAAAAGTTGGTAAGGCTCTGATGCTTCCAGTATCAGTTTTACCAGTTGCAGGTATTTTATTAGGTGTGGGTGCTGCCCATCTAAGCTTTATTCCAGAGATCGTTTCTAATCTTATGGAACAAGCTGGTGGTTCAGTATTCGGCCAAATGGCACTTCTATTTGCAGTAGGTGTAGCGCTAGGCTTCACTAACAACGACGGTGTTGCAGGTCTTGCAGCTATCGTTGGTTACGGCATCATGACGGCAACGCTAGGTGTAATGGCGGGCGTTATGGGTGTTGAGAAAATCGATACAGGTGTACTAGGTGGTATCCTTGTCGGTGGTGTGGCTGCTTGGGCATTCAACCGTTTCTTCAAAATCCAACTTCCAGAGTACCTTGGCTTCTTCGCTGGTAAGCGCGCAGTGCCAATCATCACTGGTTTTGCTGCGATCATCCTAGGTGTTATCCTTTCTGTTATCTGGCCACCAATTGGCGGTGCAATTTCTGCATTCTCTGATTGGGCTGCACACCAAAACCCACAGCTAGCATTCGGTATCTACGGTGTTGTTGAGCGTTCTCTAATCCCATTCGGTCTACACCACGTATGGAACGTACCGTTCTTCTTCGAAGCAGGTTCTTGTGTTAACGCTGCCGGTGAAGCTCAAAATGGTGTACTAACTTGTTACCTAGTTGCTGATGAAGCATCTCGTGCTGCTGGTAATGGCTTCGGTCAGCTAGCGGGTGGTTACATGTTCAAGATGTTCGGTCTACCAGCTGCAGCAATCGCAATTGCTCATTGTGCTAAACCAGAAAACCGTGCAAAAGTAATGGGTATCATGGCGTCAGCTGCACTGACTTCATTCCTAACTGGTATTACTGAGCCAATCGAATTCTCATTCCTATTCGTTGCTCCACTACTATACGGTATCCACGCTCTACTAGCTGGTTCTGCATACATCGTTTCGAACACTCTAGGCTTTGTACACGGTACTTCTTTCTCTCACGGTCTGATCGACTTCCTAGTTCTATCTGGTAACGCTCAGAAGATGGTGCTAATGATTGCCGTTGGTCTAGTTTACGCAGTAATTTACTACGTAGTGTTCCGTGGTGTAATCACAGCGCTTGACCTAAAAACACCTGGCCGTGAAGATGAAACGGAAAGTGCAGCTGTAACTTCTGGCTCTGATATGGGCGGTGAACTGGTTGCAGCGTTTGGCGGTAAAGCTAACATTACTGGTCTAGATGCATGTATCACACGTCTACGTGTAGCAGTTGCAGATACAGCAGCTGTTGACCAAGACAAGCTAAAACAACTGGGCGCTGCTGGTGTTGTAGTTGTAGCTGGTGGTGTACAGGCTATCTTCGGTACTAAGTCTGATAACCTAAAAACTGAAATGGATGAGTGGATCCGTAACCACGGTTAATCGCAGTCATTCATAGTAATGCATAAAAGGAGGCTTCGGCCTCCTTTTTTAGTTCCTATTTTATTAACTGACAGTTCCTTTTTAGTGTGATCCTAAACTCATCTTTACTTTTGCCAGTCTTTTCATACATCGCGCTTACTCATCGTTGACATATTGAAGCACCACTATGTTTGAATAGCGCATGATGTTTTTTTAATAATTGATAACGTGTATGAAGAGCAAATTAATTTTATTAGCAGGACTAGTTTCTAGTACCGCAATGGCGGCAAATGAGCCAACGAACTTGTCTGTTGGTATGGCTGTCGATCAACAGTTGAGTGTTGTTGTTGAGTTAGATAATAAGTATCGCGGCATTATCGGTAACGATGGTATGGCGTTTGATTACATCGCTAAACGTGGAACATTCGATCAAAACATGCCAGTGACCTGGTATGTTGGCGTTGGTGGTTGGTATGAGTGGGATGATGAGTTTGGTGTGAGAGTACCACTTGGTGTGAACTGGGATTTATCACGCGGCTGGGACCTTTATGGTCAAATACACCCAGAGCTAGATCTTTACAAAGGTGCTGACTTGCAACTTGGCGGCGCCGTTGGCATCAAGTACAGTTTCTAGAACAAAAGAAACATAAAAAAACGCCGGTAAATACCGGCGTTTTTTGTTTGGAATGCAATACTGCTATTGTTTATCCATGGCTCGCTTGATGCAAACGGCAGCTCCGCCCCAAGTGATACCTAAACCAATAACCATCATAATAATTGCGCTGATTGTCATTTTGCTGTCTCCTTGCGGTTCACTACGTTGATCACTAGACCAAAGATAAAGAGTGCGGCGATAAGTGCCCAGCCTAAAGTTAGATCATAGCCACCGTAGCCTTCAGTAAATAGGGCGTATAGCTTGGTCGCTAAGATAATGGCGAGCATGATTGGTGTAACGAAGCGTAAGCAGATCTCGAACCATTGACCAACAGAGAAATCAGAGCGCTCGTTAACGTAATTACGTACTTCTGGCACGCGCTTCAATAGCCACGCCATCAAGACAATCTCAACCAGACCACCAACCATGATGCCAACGTTGTTTGCAAAGTGGTCTACTAGATCGAGTAGCAGCAGACCGCCATTGGTAGCAAACGCCATAGAGACAACGAAGCCAATACCAATCACAACATTTGCAGCTTTTTTACGGCTCCACTTCAGCTTGTCGATAATGGCTGAAGTTACGGCTTCCATAATTGAAATATGCGAACTTAGACCAGCAACCACCAGTGCAAAGAAGAACAGTGGACCAAGAATATATGGGGCAGGTAGTAGGTTAATTGCCGCAGGTAAAGTAACAAAAGCCAAGCCAACGCCTGCAGATACCACCTCTGTTAACGGCTTACCTTGCTCTTGAGCCATGTAACCCAATACTGAGAAGATCATGATGCCGGCTAGGATCGAGAAGCCACAGTTGATCAACACGGTCATAAACGCGTTATTCGTTATGTCCGACTTTTCTGGTAGGTAGCTAGAGTAAGCTAGCATGATGGCGAAGCCGATACTTAGCGTAAAAAAGATCTGACCATATGCCGCTGCCCATACTTTCACATCCCAAATTTTGCTGAAATCGGGTTCGAACATGTAGTTCACGCCATCTAGAGCTCCTGGCAAGAAAATCATACGTCCGATTAAGAAAATCACCATCAAGAATAGGATTGGCATCATAATTTTAGATGCTCGTTCAATTCCTGATTTCACGCCTTTGGCAATGGCGGTGTAAGTAATTGCCCAAGCAATTACCATGGATAAAGCAATCTTCCATTGAATACTGCCTAAGTCTGTTGGTGAGTTGTCACCTAGCTTTAGGTATTCACTAAAGAAAAATGCGTTGGTATCGGTTCCCCAACCTTGAGTGAACGACAACCCAAAGTAAGAAATCGACCAACCGATAACAGCCACATAGTAAACGGCAATAACTGCAGCCACACCAACTTGGAACCAGCCAAGCCATTCAAATTTAGAATGAATTTTCGCAAGTGTTTTTGGTGCCGAGCCTCGGTATTTTTGTCCCATACTGAACTCAAGGATCATAAATGGAATACCGGCAGTGATCATGGCAAAAATGTAAGGAATAAAAAATGCGCCGCCACCGTTTTCATAGGCCATGTATGGGAAACGCCAAATGTTTCCCAAACCGATAGCAGACCCAACTGCTGCTAAGATGAATCCCGCCCGGGATCCCCATTGTTCTCGCTTCATATTTGACTCCTATAAGACTCCCTGAGGAATGAAGCTCTCTACGTAACACAGTAATAATTGCGCAAACAGTTGGAAGAAAGGACCGCTGTTATCCATCAGCTTTTCTATCCTTAATTCTAACTTCTTATAATTTTATAGAGCTATATTCTGGCTACTGTAAGAGAAAGTAGATTATTAATCTTAAAAAATTGATGTGTGTTTGATAAAACTGAAATATTTATCTGTTTTCACTGATCAGACTAACTTCTAATAATACTTAGCGCAATAGAATCTAAATGTTAATTCAGATGCGTTGTCTGGTTTTAATCTTGTTAAATTTGAGTTTGATTGTGGTTTTGTGTGGGTGGTTGGTTGTTTGTCTGGAATAAATGACTGGGATCTAATAATTGCTTTGGTGTTTAAGACTATTTTGATGAATTAGGGCGTACGGCTATCTTTTGTGCACCTATCTAGATGATGCTTCGTTACTTTGCCAAACAATGGTGTTTAGACGATATCCTTTATCGGCTCTGTGCAGGACTCGTTCAGCGTTCTTTGTGACGAGTCCTACAAAGGAACATGCATAAAAATTAGAAGCGGAAACTAAAACCGACATTTGATTGGAATTGGTTCATCCAATCAGTATCGAACTTAATGATACAGTTTGAGCCGTCATTAGGTAGAGTACAGGCGCCAGATGTATCGTTATCAACGACCGTTCCTAACCATCTCAGTTGGGCCGTTAATGCAAAGTTCTTTGAAAATTCATATTCCAGCCCTGCAAAAGCGCTAGCCGAAAATCCGTATTTTTTGTCTACCCAATCCACATCGGCATAAGAAGCGCCCAAACCTACACCGATATAGGTTTGCCAATTTTCTGCGACAGGATAGTACATGCTGCTTTGGAAGTGCAGATAATGTATATCTGCCGAGTTGGACAGCTTTTCAAGTTCCGTCGATTGATTGGAGTAAAACAATCCGATCCTTCCTTTTTCTAAGGGAGTCTCGACTGAAAGAGCGTAATTCACTGCGGGGTCGAGAGCGTATGTATTACCACTTTCATCCTCTACTTGGCCGCCTCCTGTATAGCCTATGTATGGCGTAACGATGATATTCGCTTGTGCATTGATAGCAGTACTCATCATCATGATTCCTACTAGCCAGCTGAGTTTTTGGTTCATGCCCTATCTCCTTATTATGACTAAGCTAATTGTGATGGGTTAGTCAAAATTGCGCGACTAAATTAAGCAAATCTTGAACATATTTCACACCGGTGTTATTAATTTGTTACATATTAAGGAGGTGTTTATGGAACACGATCTAAAATCCGCATTAATCATTGTGGTGACTGTTTTTGCAGTGCTTTTGTCATTTGGCATCATTGCTATTACAACAGCTTAAGATAACCACTTTTACCAAACGTTTTAACAAAATGGCGTGAGCCTATGATACGTAACAGCGGTATAATCACAGAAAGCCATGCAGAGCTTGATGTAAAAGTTTATGAGCACTTTAGGCATGGTAAAACTGCTTTAGTCACGCAAGGTGGAGGGCAGAGAGGGATTTTTACCGCTGGCGTTTTAGACGCCTTTTTACTTTCCAACTTCGATCCTTTCGATGAATTCTATGGCACCTCTGCCGGAGCACTCAACTTATGTTCTTACTTGTGTCGTCAACATGGCATGGGCAAAGCTTTTATTACCGAGCTGACAACGTCTCCTGAATTTTTTAATCTGTTTCGCTATATCCGAAAGCAGCAGTACTTAGGTTTAGAGTGGGCATTAGAACGGATTCAAGATTTCCCATACAAGCTTGACCTTGATTTAGGTCGCAGTGCATTGGGAAAACGAGGAGCGTTTGCTGCGGTAACGAATATAGAGACGCTATCAGATCAATATCTACCAATCTTGGATGACTCGTGGTTTAACACTATGCTAGCGACATGTGCGATTCCCAAGTTGTACCACGGACCTGTCGACGTAAATGGCAATAAGTTTGTGGATGGCGGCGTGTCTGCCTCTATCCCTGTACAAGAAGCGTGGCGTCAGAATGCTCGCAACATTATTGTCATTCGCACAGAGCCGTTTTCAGAGATTGAAGCGAGAGCCCAAAGTGAAGTGGGGGATGTGCCTGTCGAATGGTATCGGGAGTCTATCAACTCAGTACAGCAATCATGGCAGCAAAAAGTGAATCAGTGGAAGCTGGATTGGGCGTCGTTCTTCCAACAAAAAATTAATGCAGCACATCAATCGAAGCTTGCAGGGAAAATGCTGTTAAATGGAGGTCGTTGGTTGTTCGGTGCCGATAACTTGTATCGTTTAAGTCATCTGATTGGTGAGAATTTTGATTCAGGTTTAGCCGACATGCTGATGATTCATTATCAAACATTTGAGCTCACTCAGGCCTTTATATCTGCTCCACCTGACGACACTTTTATTTTACAAGTTGCGCCTAAAGAGGGACTTCGTTCTTCTTCTTTGTTAAGTGACCAAGAGTCACTAGAGCATGACTATCAACTTGGGCTTCAAGCTGGGTTTAACCTAGTTCAACTCTATGACCAGCTGGATGTTGAAATTGATGGTAGAGAGAGTGCATAAACCTTCTTACGTTCACGATGTGCGCAATATACAAAGCATATAAATAAGGCTCCATTTTCGGAGCCTTATTTGCGGGTTCTTGTGGTTAACTCCGGTTAGGTATAACGACTACGCTTGTAGAATGCGCATGCAGTTGGTTGAGCCCACAACATCCATTACATCGCCTTGAGTAATAATGACTAAATCACCTTTGTGCAAGAACCCTTGCTCTTTAAGGCTAGTAATCGCTGCTTGAGCCGTTGGTAAACCCGCATCACTTTTTGACTCGAAATATACAGGTGTCACGCCTCGGTATAATGCTGCTCGATTTAGTGTCGATTCATTCCGTGATAAGGCAAATATTGGCAAGCCAGAGCTTAAGCGAGACATCATCAACGCAGTCCTGCCGGACTCAGTTAACGAGATCATCGCTTTAATTCCTTCCATGTGATTCGCAGAGTACATGGTTGCCATTGCGATGGTTTCTTCAGCGGTTTCGAAGGTTCTATCTAAGCGATAGGTTGATAGACTTGCCTCCGACATTTTTTCTGCCCCCACACATACTTCGGCCATGGATTTGACCGTTTCTACAGGATATTTACCTGCAGCGGTCTCTCCAGAAAGCATCACCGCGTCAGTGCCGTCTAGAACCGCATTGGCCACATCCATCACTTCAGCACGCGTTGGCATTGGGCTAGTAATCATGGACTCCATCATTTGTGTCGCAGTAATCACGATACGGTTTAAACTGCGTGCGCGGCGAATCAGTTTTTTCTGGACACCTATGAGCTCAGGGTCACCGATTTCTACACCAAGGTCACCACGTGCAACCATCACCACATCGGATGCGAGAATAATGTCGTCAATAGACTCATTGGTCGCGACGGTTTCTGCTCGTTCGACTTTAGCCACTAACATGGCTTCAAGGCCTGCATCTCTGGCTAAGCGTCGAGCGTAATGCATGTCTTCGCCGTTACGCGGGAATGAAATAGCAAGGTAGTCTACTTGAATTGCTGCGGCGGTAAGAATGTCGGCTTTATCTTTCTCTGTGAGCGCATCGGCTGACAATCCGCCGCCTTTTTTGTTGATCCCTTTATTGTTGGACAGTGGACCACCGACAATCACACGGGTATGAACTTTATTACCCTCTACTTTGGTAACTTGCAGCTGAACGCGTCCATCATCGAGTAATAAAATGTCATTTGGTGAAACATCTTGCGGTAGTTCTTTATAATCTAACCCTACAGATTCTTGATTGCCTTCACCTTTTGGTAAATCACTATCTAATGTGAATTTATCGCCCACATTCAAAATGACTTGGCCGTCTTTAAACGTTGATACACGGATTTTAGGGCCTTGTAAGTCACCAAGAATTGCAACCTGACGCCCAAGTCTTGCTGCAATGGTACGGACTTTGTTCGCACGTTGAATGTGGTCTTCACTGGTTCCATGTGAAAAATTCATACGGACAACGTTTGCACCGGCTTTGATGATCTCCTCAAGTATATTGTCCTTATCCGTTGAAGGACCCAGCGTAGTGACAATTTTTGTTCGTCTTAATTTGGAAGTCATAGATTCTCCGATGAATGTGTGTGTAAAGGTAACTTGAACTCTATCCTTACTTTACGCAATCGCTCTCAAGGTTAGCCTCGTTGCTGAGCCCACACCTTAAAGCTATTTGAATATAAGTATATGCACAGAATGTTTACATTAAGAGTAACCCCGGTAAAACAGACAGATATTCGACAGGCAATGGCCTTATTGATAAAAATGCGCTGCTTTAAAGGCACTACTTCATAATTTAGTGAATAAAAATAAGTTATTTTTCAAACAATTTAACAGGAGTAGATTCTTCGTTATTTGATTGAATACACAAACAAACAGGTTTATACGTGATGCTTGTCACGGGGATTTATTAATTCACTTCACAATTAGTTCGCAAAGTAAAAAAATTGTCCCGTTATAGAATTTCGGAGTGCAAGATGTACATGGCTCAACCGGGCCATATTGATCATATCAAACAGGTCAATGCTGGTCGTGTATATAAACTAATTGACCTAAAAGGTCCTATTTCTCGAATTGATTTGTCCAAGCAGAGTGAGCTTGCTCCTGCTAGTATCACCAAAATCACTCGAGAATTAATTGAAGCGCACTTGATTCATGAAACGACAGTACAAGAAGCGACGAGTCGTGGTCGACCTGCTGTCGGTTTGCAGGTCAATAATGAAGGCTGGCAATTTTTGTCAATGCGTTTGGGGCGGGGTTATTTAACCATTGCTTTGCATGAGTTAGGCGGTGATGTACTGATCGATACTAAAATCGAGATACACGAGCTTGACCAAGACGATGTGCTTGAGCGCCTGCTTTACGAAATTGATGAATTTTTTCAGACTTACGCGGATCAACTGGATCGGGTTACCAGTATTGCCCTTACACTGCCTGGTCTCGTGAACTCAGAGCAAGGTGTCGTTTTGCAGATGCCTCATTACAATGTCGAAAATCTTGCTCTTGGACCAGAGATATACAAAGCAACAGGCTTGCCAGTTTTCATTGCCAATGACACGCGAGCTTGGGCATTAGCAGAAAAGCTTTTTGGTCATTCTCAAGATAATGACAACTCCGTTCTTATCTCTATCCACCACGGTTTAGGTGCGGGCATCATTCTGGATGGGCGCGTTTTGCAAGGCCGTCACGGTAACATTGGTGAACTCGGGCATATTCAAATTGACCCAAATGGAAAACGTTGTCATTGCGGCAATATTGGTTGTTTGGAAACCGTTGCCAGTTCTCAAGCAATTCGTGAAGAAGTCGTAAGACGAATCGCTGATGGCGAAGACTCTATTCTTGCTAAACAAGAAGAAATGAGTATTGAGAGCATTTGTGAAGCCGCTGCAAACGGTGATCCTTTGGCCGTCGATGTGATTGAAAAACTTGGACGCTACTTAGGCTCTGCAATTGCTATTGTGATCAACTTATTTAACCCTGAGAAAATCTTGATCGGTGGTGTGATTAACCAAGCAAAAGATGTGCTTTATCCTGCGGTTCGTCGCTGTATCGAAGAGCAGAGTTTACCTGTTTATCACCAAGATCTTGAGCTGGTGGAGTCTCGTTTCTATAAGCAAGCCACAATGCCTGGTGCCGCGTTGATTAAGCAAGCGTTGTACGATGGTCAACTATTGATGAAGGTTGTGGAAGGTTAAGTACTTTTTAACATGATGATGTGCCTGGCTGTTGAGACTGCATTTGTAGGTGATTTAGGGTGAGACTTAACGGCTCACCCTTTTTGATCGCCTATTACTAGAAAGGGAATTTGAGTTATGTTGCATTGCTATATCTGCGCCATTCATGTAATTTCCTAAAAAGCTCAAGTAAATAAACAAAATGGCTTTCAATGTGCTGCGTGACTTTGCGTCTGATGCAAAGAGAAGTAATACGCTAAAACTGTTGTACTTTAAAGCTGTGCTCGAAAAGCCAAATATTTTAAGGTTATTTGGTTATATAACCTTGCTGTGTCTGTACTGATTTCGAGTAAAATAAGAATTATCCATAATTTAGGTAGTAGTATGTCCGGAGTGTTAAATACGGTTGACCAGCGTACAAACTTGGTTGGTGAAAATCGACTAGAGCTTCTGCTGTTCACTTTAAATAGTCGCCAATTATTTGCGATTAATGTGTTCAAAGTGAAAGAGGTCATCAAGCTTCCACCGTTAACCAAGCTCCCTGGCTCGCACTACAATATTCGTGGGGTTGCTTCTCTACGAGGTGAAGCGGTACCAGTGATTGATTTACGAGGCGCAATTGGTTTTCCTGCTTTGCGTGGCGAAGCGGAAGAAGAAAATTTGATCGTGACAGAGTACAACCGCACGGTGCAGGGCTTCTTAGTCGGTCCGGTTAAAAACATTATTAATACGGCATGGACTGAAATTCAGCCGCCTCCTTCCACGTCTGGTCGCTCGAATTACCTCACGGCTATCACGCAAATCAAAGAGGGGGATGCCTCTCAAATTGTCGAAATTATTGACGTTGAAAAAGTTTTAGCAGAGATTGTACATTACGACGTGACTATCTCGGAGGACATTCTCGATCAAGAATTGGCCCAAGCAATGGTCGGGCGTAATGTTCTGATTGTAGATGATTCCTCTACAGCTCGTAATCAAGTTCGCGATACGCTTTCTCAATTGGGTATGAATATCATCGAGTGTCGTGACGGGCTAGAAGCGTTAACGGTTTTAAAACGTTGGTGTGATGAAGGTAAAGATGTAGAAAAAGAGCTGTTGATGATGATTACGGATGCTGAAATGCCTGAAATGGACGGTTATAAACTGACCCATGAAGTGCGCCAAGATCCACGTATGTCTAAGTTGTTTATCACATTGAACACTTCTCTGAGCGGTAGTTTTAATGAAGCCATGGTACAAAAAGTAGGCTGTGATCGCTTTATATCTAAATTCCAACCGGATCTGCTGGTTGAAGTTGCTCAAGACCGATTACGCCAGATGCTTTCTAAAAGTGCATGATTAGATCTAGTGAAATCAGAGGGAGCGCACCTCTCTCTGATTTTTAACATCTCTCTCCTTAATTCCTCTGTACTAATGGAAATCCCGAGATTTACTTTGTAGATTGTTCAAGTAGTGCGTGCAATCCATCAACTTGCCAGCAATAACGTGCGTGACTTCTCCCTCTCTTTCAAGAATGCCTTTCACCATTAATACTTTAGCGCCTAAATACGCTTGCTTTTGGGCTCGTGCTGTCGCTTGCCAAACGACCACATTAATGTTGCCCGTGTCATCTTCTAACGTAAAAAATGTCACGCCAGCGGCGGTGCCTGGAGATTGTCTTCCTGTTACCACACCTACCACTGTGACCAGTGACTTATGCGGTTTCTCTGTCAGTTGCCTCATGCGGGTAAAGTGAGGGAGTTTGCCCGTTTCTTCTAATAATTTAATTGGATGGCGGCTAAGAGATAGTCCCGTGCTTGCGTAATCCTCAATTAAATTTTCATATTCAGAGGGTTGAGTCTGGTAGCTAACATTGGGTTCTTCGACCTTGTGAAACAATGGTAGGTCAGATAAGGAATCCATTGCTGCCCAGCGAGCGTTATAACGATTTCCCGATAAGGCTTGAAATGCATTGGCTGAAGCCAATAATTCAATGTCACTTCGGCTTCTTAATATCTGCTTTACTTCTTGAATCGATCGGTAACCATTAAGTGGTTTGCGCTCAATAAGCCTTTGTGCGCTTTCTGCGTTAAAGCCTTTCACCAAGCGAAAACCAAGTTGCACGCCGAGCCTGCCATTCGGACGTGAGACGAGATGATGTTGATATTTTGAATGATTGACGCACACCGGCAATACTTCGACGCCATGTCGGCGAGCATCTTGTACTAATTGCGACGGGCTATAAAATCCCATTGGTTGGCTGTTCAACAATGCAGTGTAAAATTCGGCTGGGTAATAATATTTTAACCATGCAGAACAATATGCCAGCACTGCGAAAGACGCTGAATGACTTTCAGGGAAGCCGTACTCACCAAAGCCGCAAATCTGATCGAAAATGCGCTCAGCAAACGCTAAGTCATAACCTCTCTCTTGCATACCATTGATCAGTTTTGGTCTGAATTTAGCGAGATCGCCATTCTTTTTCCATGATGCCATCGCTCGACGGAGTTGATCGGCCTCGCCGCCGCTAAACCCTGCGGCTACCATGGCTAGCTTGATGACTTGCTCTTGGAAAATAGGGACGCCCATAGTCCGCTCAAGAACGCTTTTTACTTCTTCCGATGGATAACTGACAGGCTCTTTGTGATCTCGTCGTTTTAAAAAAGGATGCACCATATCACCCTGAATAGGGCCTGGACGAACAATTGCAATTTGAATCACTAAGTCGTAATAACAAGCAGGCTTTAGGCGAGGAAGCATGCTCATTTGTGCACGAGATTCAATTTGGAATACGCCTATAGTGTCAGCTTTTTGGATCATGCGGTACACGTGTGGATCATCTTGTCGGCGAGTGATCTCGGAAATCGAGAGGGATCGCTGGTGATGTTTCTCGACCAGTTGAAAGCACTTTTTGATGGCGTTTAACATGCCGAGTGCGAGTACATCGACTTTTAGTAGCTTCAAGCTTTCTAAATCGTCTTTATCCCATTGAATGATAGTGCGATCTTCCATCGAGGCATTTTCAACAGGTACCAACTCATATAAAGGGCCAGATGAAATTACAAAGCCACCTACGTGCTGAGATAAATGGCGTGGGAAGCCAATGATCTCGTTGACCAATTGGATAAACTGCTGCCCTTTGAGAGATTCTGGTTGTAAGCCAAGTTCAATAATTTGAGCTTGCCAGCCTTGGCTGCGATCTCGGCGATTAACGTTCTTAATGAAAAAATCTAATTGGGTCTCTTCAATCCCTAGTGCTTTACCGACTTCACGCACGGCACTTTTAAAGCGATAGCTGATCACTGTTGCAGCAAGTGCTGCACGCTCACGACCATATTTTTTGTAAATATACTGGATAACTTCTTCACGGCGCTCGTGTTCAAAGTCCACATCAATATCCGGCGGTTCCTTACGTTCTTTACTGATAAATCGTTCGAATAAGACAGCGATTTGTCGAGGATCGACGGCGGTAATTTCCAGGCAATAACACACCACAGAGTTTGCAGCGGAACCTCGCCCTTGGTAAAGAATGCCTTGCTGTTTCGCGAACATTACGATGTCGTGAATAGTAAGGAAGTAGTAGTGGTATTTCAGCTCTTGAATAAGCGCCAGTTCATTCTCGATGGTTTGATTGACTTCTGCTGGCACGCCTTCAGGAAAACGCAGCTTTTTACCACGTTCGACCAACATACGTAAGTAAGAGTCGGGTGTATAACCATCTGGGATCAGCTCGGTAGGATATTCGTATTTTAAATCGGAGAGCTTAAACTCGCATAAATCGGCGATGTAAGTACTTTCTTCCAGCCATTCTGGTTTGTAAATCCGAATCAACTTTTTAAAAGGACGAAGCGCTCGCTCAGTATTCGAAATACGGTCAAAACCGAGTTTATCGACGCTACACCCATGCTTTATAGCAGTAAGTACATGCTGTAATGGCAAGCGTTCAACATCATGCATGAGAACGCCTCCGCAGGCAGTTATAGGTAATTGAAATTCATGTGCTAACTGCTCGCAGTGCGCAATGTACTCAGTATCGTTGTTACTCAAATGGCGCTGAATCGCTACCCACAAACGATTAGCGTGGTGTTGATTGAGCCAGCGCCCCCAATAGTGATCACTCTCTTGATGTGTGGGCAGCCACAATACCAAACAATATCGAACCGACATCAAATCCCATTCGAACAGTTGATAGTTGCCTTTTTCACTGCGTCTTCTTGCGTTTGTGATGATACGACACAACTCGGCATAAGCCTTGCGACAAGGGCAAAGCAGTACGATTTGGCATTCATCATTTAACCAAAACATACTTCCAACGATTTGTTTGATATCGAGTTTATGTTGTTCGATGGTCGCATGGGCTTTGACAACGCCCGCGACTGAACATTCATCCGTTATGGCTAGAGCTTGATAGCGATAGAAAGCAGCTTGGAGTACCAGCTCTTCTGCATGAGAAGCCCCAGTCAAAAAAGAAAAGTTAGACTGACAAAATAGTTCCGCGTAACTCATAATGATCCAACAAAAATAACTGTCGATTTAACAAAAATAGCCATGAAGAAACCAGTGCTTGTGCTGATCACGAAATATCCATAACCAGCGGCCTTGCTTGGTGTGTGCAATGTAGTAATCACGCATGATCTCATCACCATCCCACCACCCAGAAACTATTCGCTCAGGTCCGTGGACCAAAGAAACTTGTTCTTGCAATACAATGGGAGTGGGTAATTGCATTGCGGGGCGTAGTATGGAAGGTATGGCGTGCCCCTTTTCATCCGGAGCATCAGCAGGGCGATACTGACTGGCCTTTTCTGGTCTAGGATCGCAAGCAATATTGGGTTTTAAAACGGCACTTTTCCCCAATTTAGCTTGCAGTAAAGAGAGCAGCTCTAAAGCATTCATGTTTCCTTTCTGCCCAGCAAAGAGATCGCGTGATGCACTAAGAGGCTCACCTTGACGGATGACTTTTAACGTTAGCCCTGTGACTGGGCCATTAAGCGAGAGTGACTCTAAGCTCAAACTCGCTAACTGTTGCCAACGCTGACATAGGTAATCACCTTGCGCAGAAGTGAGTTGAAGGTGTTGCTCTTGTTTCTCACGCTGGTGGAGTGTTAAACACAGTTCAAAAGCGACCTTATCTCTTAATTTAAGAAAGGTTTCGAGTTGACGAAGTAATTTGGCCAACGGCTTTTCAATCCACTGAACGTTTTCGATCTCAAACAAGAGCTCTAAATAAACTTGGAAGGATTCGGTAGGGTGATAAAAGTCGACAGGGTGTTTAAACTGCCCAGTCAGTCGACCAACGTAGTTCACCAAATCGATATCAAAGCGTCGTGCGATGTCTTGCAATGGCAGTTCAAGCAGGTTTTGCAATGTGGTGACGCCTACACGTTGTAACTTCTCTACGGTAGCGTTTGATAAATCTGTCAGTTTTAACGGTAGTGGTGATAAAGCTTTTTGTATGGCAGATTTGTCTTCACTGATGACGTTCGCTCCTGATATTGCCATCAATTTGGCAGCAAAAGGCGAAAAACCACATCCGAATTGAAAACTCAGTTTCAGCTCCGATAAGTGAGCTCTGACTTTATTCCAATAGTTTTCAAGCCCTTCATACAGAGCGAGCATTGGAGTAGCACGCAGTAAAATACCTTGGTTTGGCATCAACACAACGTCAGATGTGATCAAATACAACCACTGAGCTACCTCTTGTAATTTATTTAATTCGGTTTGTGGATGATAAGGATGCACTTGTAAATCTCGACACAAGGACGCAGCACTGCCTAGGCCCATACCTGGCTTAATGCCTTGTTGTTCGGCAATCTCGTTGTATTGAATAATCTGGCAACGTTGGCTTTCGACAATCACCACGGGTTGTTCTTGGTTATCACCAAAGAGTGCGTCTAGCTGTAGGCGAGGGAAGTGCAAGTAAATCCACAGAGCCATATCACTAACCTTGGTTCGCCAGTGGGAAATTGACCACAGTCGAGTGCACAGTTTCAGATGATGGTTTCACCAGTTGCGGGTAATGGTGTTGGAATCCGATACTAACGCTACCTCTATTCCAGCCTCCTTTCCTTTTCAGCACTTCAACATGAATCCCTTGCTCGTCGCCTTTCAGTTTTAAACTGAGTGACACAGGCAAAGACAAGCGGTTGATAGTATCTGTTTTAAGCATAAAGAGAGGGCAACTCCCTTGTTCACTTGCTACCTGTAAGCGTTTCACTTGATGTATTTCAAGCTCTTCTTGCCATAACAAAACATTACTGCATACCCCACTTTTCAGACATTGCTCTGCAGCCCAAAGAGCGTCTTTGGGGTGAGTTGGAGTAACGACCCACACTTGGTTTATATCCAACCCGATGTAGTGTAAAAACAGAGAATTCACTAGCGCAGGTGGTTGAATAAATGCGGTCATACCATTGGTCTGAGTGGCTTTTAAATAGGGAGCGAGCAAACGCAATTCACCAATACTACCAATAGATTCCATCTCCACTACGCCATGAGGTGGAAAGCCTCCGCCGAGCAAATCATCTAATTCAGAAAAACCGGAACTAGTCTGCAACTGCTGAGGATCTGCTTTCGTTAAATTTGCTTGCCAAACAAGGTGTTGGCTTTTTAAGTTCTGAATAATATCTTGCATAATAAACACCTGTATATATATACAGTATATTTCTGTGGGAGAAAGTCGCAAGATTTTTATGAAGAGAGAAATGAAAAAAGGCAGCGTTTGCTGCCTTTTCAATCGATTATGTGAGGTAACCTGAATGAGTTATTTACGCTTCGGTTGAGCGTCGATGCACTGACCGTTCACATCGGTAACCGCAGGATCCATTAAGTGCAAATATAGCGGCATGATATCCAGTGGCGTTTTGAGAGTATTCGCATCTTCACCCGGATATGCTTTTTCACGCATGCGAGTACGAGTGGCACCAGGGTTAATTGCGTTAACGCGGATCGGTGTATCACTCAGCTCGTCAGCCAAAACTTGCATCATGCCTTCTACGGCAAATTTAGAGATAGCGTATGGCCCCCAGAATGCGCGGCCAGAGTGGCCGACGGTTGAAGAGGTAAAGATAATACGCCCAGCTTCTGATTTACGCATCACAGGCAGTAGTGCTTGAGTCATTAGCACTTCGGCTTTCACGTTGATCTGCATGATATCGTCGAAGTCTTCCTCTTTGATTTGATCAAATGGACACAGCGAACTCAAGACACCTGCGTTGTGTAATAGACCATCCAAGCGACCAAACTGTCCTTCGATTGTCTCTGCCATATCAATGTAATTCTGCTGAGTTGCGCCCTTGAGATCCAATGGAATGATAGCTGCTTGTGGATAGCCAGCAGCTTCAATCTCATCATAGATAGATTCAAGGTTTTGCACATTTCTACCCAAGAGAATAACAGTTGCACCGTGCTCTGCATAAGAAAGCGCGGCTTGACGGCCGATGCCATTACCAGCGCCAGTAACAAGAATGACTTTACCTTTTAGAGCATCAGCTGAAACGGAGTAGTTCACGGCGATAAATCCTTATTATTGTAAGAGGGTCCATGATAGTTAATTGACGCTAAAAAACGCCTGTTTCTCAATGGAAAATCTTGGTAATCGTGACAAGATGGTTACAATACACCAATTCATGTGTTATACCAATTCCAGAACTTTCGTTAGGTATGCTATCAATCAGAACAAGTGGTTACAAACCGCGCTGCCTTCTCGCTGATGTTTCTGCGTAACATACTAACGTCATCTGAAATGAGATAAAGGAGCTCTCGTTGGAATTTTTATTAGATTATGGTCTGTTTCTGGCCAAAATTATCACGGTGGTTGCTGCGATAATTGTTCTGCTCATTATTGCAAAATCGGCTGGTGGCAAATCGGGTGCGGCGAAAGGGGAGTTAGAGATTACCAACCTTTCAGAGCAACACAAACAATCTGTTGAGCAGTTAGAGCATCATTTGCATGACGATGCTTTCATCAAGGCTCGAGATAAAGCCGTCAAGAAAGAAGAAAAAGAGAAGAACAAATCTCGCGAGAAAGAAATCAAACAAGCGAGCAAAGACGGTTCATTAGATAGCAAGCGTGAACCACACCTATTTGTTCTTGATTTCAACGGTAGCATAGACGCAAAAGAAGTCGCGTCTCTACGTGAAGAAATCACCGCTATTTTGGCTGTCGCACGTGAAGGTGATGAAGTGTTACTTCGCTTAGAGTCTGGCGGTGGTATGGTTCATGGTTACGGCCTTGCCTCTTCTCAACTGGACCGAATCAAAGCTGCGGGTCTTCCTCTGACCATCTCTGTTGACAAAGTTGCGGCAAGTGGCGGTTACATGATGGCATGTGTAGCAGATAAGATTGTTTCTGCACCATTTGCAATTGTGGGGTCTATTGGCGTTATCGCACAAATTCCTAACTTCAACAAACTGTTGAAGAAACATGATATTGAGTACGAACAACTAACAGCGGGTGAATATAAACGCACGCTAACGATGTTCGGTGAGAATACCGATAAAGCGCGCGATAAGTTTAAGCAAGAACTTGAAGAAACACATGTCTTGTTTAAAGACTTCATCCGTGAGCGTCGTCCTAGTTTGGACCTAGACAAAGTAGCCACTGGTGAGCACTGGTTCGGTACACAAGCGAAAGAGCTTGGTTTGGTGGATGACATTAGTACATCTGATGATATCGTTGTTGCGGCATGCAAAGATAAAACCGTACTTTCTGTGCATTATGTGCAGAAGAAAAAGCTGGCAGACAAGCTAGCAGGTGTCGCGGGCAAAGTTGCTGACAGTGTGATCTTAAAGTTAGCTGAGCGTGGTCAAAAACCGATTGTTTAATCGAGCTTAAGTTCATGACATTTAAAACGGCGAGGGCAGAAGCTCTCGCCGTTTTTGTTGAACTTTATGTTTATTGATGAATCCAATTACGCATTAGGTGTAATGCTTTACACGACATTTTTCCTCGCTCCAAAGACTGATTACCCGTATAATGTGCGCCTCGAAAACCGAGCAAATTGCTGAAAAGAAACTATTGGTGGAGAAGAACATGTCCTCTCAAACTCCGGTTGTAACCGTAGATGGACCTAGTGGTGCAGGTAAAGGCACTTTATGTATGTTGCTGGCGAAAAAGTTGGGTTTCCAACTCTTAGATTCTGGCGCAATTTATCGTGTACTTGCACTTGCTGCGATTCACCACGGTGTCGACACCGAGTCAGAAGATGCTCTTGTCCCACTAGCAACACACCTAGACGTTCAATTTATCGCGGAAGGTGACTTAGTTAAGGTCATTCTAGAAGGCGAAGATGTGTCAGGGGAGCTTCGTAAAGAAGAAACGGGTATGGCAGCATCTAAAGTTGCGGCTTTGCCACGTGTTCGTGAAGCATTACTACGTCGTCAGCGTGCATTTGAGACCGCTCCGGGTCTGGTTGCTGATGGTCGTGATATGGGCACAATTGTATTCCCGAGTGCGCAAGCAAAAATCTTCCTTGATGCAAGTGCTGAAGAGCGTGCAAATCGACGCCTTAAACAGTTGCAAGAGAAAGGGTTAGATGTTAGATTTGCTGACCTTTTAAGCGAGATCCAAGAGCGTGACGACCGAGATCGTAACCGCCCAGTGGCGCCATTACGCCCTGCTGAGGATGCGCTTGTGCTAGATTCTACGTCGATGACTATCGACGAAGTAGTAGAAAAGGCACTACAATATATCGAATCGAAGCTAGCTGAGTAATAATACTCGACTAGGCTAAGAGCGTTGGTCGCAAGGATGATGACTGGCGAATTTAATAACCCCATGCGGTAGGATACCCGTGGAAGTTTAATTTATTGAAGATTAATTAAATGACTGAATCTTTTGCTCAACTCTTTGAAGAGTTTCTAAACGAAACAGAATTCCAACAAGGCAGCATCGTTAAAGGTACTGTAGTAGCTATCGAGAACGGTTTCGTTCTTGTTGACGCTGGTCTTAAGTCTGAATCTGCTATCCCTGCTGAACAGTTCAAGAACGCTGCTGGCGAACTTGAAGTTGAAGTTGGCGCTGAAGTAGACGTAGCTCTAGACGCTGTTGAAGATGGTTTCGGTGAAACTCAACTTTCTCGTGAGAAAGCTAAGCGTCACGAAGCTTGGATCGTACTTGAGAAAGCTTACGAAGAAGCTGAAACTGTTGTTGGTATCATCAACGGTAAAGTTAAAGGCGGTTTCACTGTTGAACTAAACGGTATCCGTGCTTTCCTTCCTGGCTCTCTAGTAGACGTACGTCCAATCCGCGACACTGCTCACCTAGAAAACAAAGAGCTAGAGTTCAAAGTTATCAAACTTGACCAAAAACGTAACAACGTAGTTGTTTCACGTCGTGCAGTTATCGAATCAGAGAACAGCGTTGAGCGTGACGAGCTTCTAGAAACTCTACAAGAAGGTTCTGAAGTTAAAGGTATCGTTAAGAACCTTACTGACTACGGTGCGTTCGTTGACCTAGGTGGCGTTGACGGTCTTCTACATATCACTGATATGGCTTGGAAGCGCGTTAAGCACCCATCTGAAATCGTTAACGTTGGTGACGAGATCCAAGTTAAAGTTCTTAAGTTCGACCGTGAGCGTACTCGCGTATCACTAGGTCTTAAGCAACTAGGCGAAGATCCATGGGTAGCAATCGCTAAGCGTTACCCAGAAGGTCACAAACTAACTGGTCGCGTAACTAACCTAACTGACTACGGCTGCTTCGTTGAAATCGAAGAAGGCGTTGAAGGTCTAGTTCACGTTTCAGAAATGGATTGGACTAACAAGAACATCCACCCTTCTAAAGTTGTTAATGTTGGCGACGAAGTTGAGGTTATGGTTCTTGAAATCGACGAAGAACGTCGTCGTATCTCTCTAGGTCTGAAACAGTGTAAAGCTAACCCATGGCAGTCATTCGCTGAAGCACAAGCTAAAGGCGACAAAGTTACTGGTAAGATCAAGTCTATCACTGACTTCGGTATCTTCATCGGTCTAGAAGGCGGCATCGACGGTCTAGTTCACCTATCTGACATTTCTTGGAATGTTGCTGGCGAAGAAGCTGTACGTGAGTACAAGAAAGGCGACGAGATCTCTGCAGTTGTTCTAGCAGTAGACGCTGAGCGTGAGCGCATTTCTCTAGGCATCAAGCAAATGGAAAATGACCCATTCAATGCTTACGTTGCTGACAACAAGAAAGGTGTTCTAGTTAACGCTACTGTAACTGCTGTTGACGCTAAAGGCGCTACTGTTGAAATCGCAGAAGGCGTTGAAGGTTACATCCGTGCTTCTGAAGTATCACGCGATCGCGTAGAAGATGCTTCTCTAATCCTAAGCGCTGGTGATGTTGTTGAAGCGAAGTTCACAGGTGTAGACCGTAAGAACCGCGTAATCAACCTATCTATCAAAGCTAAAGACGAAGCTGACGAGCAAGAAGCAATGGCATCTATCAACAAGCAAGATGACAATGCATTCGGTAACGCAATGGCTGACGCTTTCAAAGCTGCTAAAGGCGAATAATATACTCGCTTAAGCAAAAAAGGAGCCGCAAGGCTCCTTTTTTATATTTGGTCATATTTAAGTAGTAATACTAATGACAGTAAACTATCTTAATAAAAGGCATTTCTTCATTGCGCATTTTGCATAAAATTTGTCTAGAATTGTCAGCAAGTGTTTGTTGGAATTAGTATTACTTACTATAATAAGTGATAAAGATACTCAAAGAGGGCAACTATGACTAAGTCTGAACTGATTGAAAGACTCTGCGCTGAGCAAACACACTTATCAGCGAAAGAGGTAGAGGATGCTGTAAAAGATATTTTAGAGCACATGGCCTCTACACTAGAGAGCGGTGACCGTATCGAGATCCGTGGCTTTGGTAGTTTTTCTCTTCATTACCGCGAGCCTCGCGTAGGTCGTAACCCTAAAACGGGCGATAAAGTGGAATTGGAAGGTAAATACGTTCCACATTTCAAACCTGGTAAAGAACTTCGTGAGCGTGTAAATATTGGTTAATGCACTCTTATTAGTTTGAAAAAAGCGGCATACGTTTGTGTATGCCGCTTTTTTGTAATGTATCCAAGTTAGTCATACATCTAAGATCGTTTACTAATCTAATTGTGGATTCAGCTGTTTTCTATACCCAAATAACTTTAACTTCTAAGCATGTCTACAAACTAAGCATCTTGAGGTTACTTGGGTATAGATTATTGCTAATATACGTAGTCTGAAGAAGCATTTTCCTGCATAATCTTACCGACTTACTCCTAGAAGGGTGATGTAACATGAAAATTATAAAAATCGTTGCTGTTTTAGCTCTCTTTTTAATTGCATTGGCGTTAGGTTCCCAAAACCAAGAGCTCGTGACTTTTAACTATCTTCTAGCAAAAGGAGAGTTCCACTTATCTACGCTATTAGGTGTAGTATTTGTGGTTGGCTTTGCTTTAGCGTGGGTTATCTTTGGTAGCATCCAACTGAAAACTCAGCTACAGGTCCGTCGTTTAAAGAAAAAACTGAAAAAGTACGAACCAACTGAATCAAACAACGCTGCTGATAAGCCAGCCATTGAAAAACAGGCATAAGGATAAGGCTTAACTTTAATGCTTGAACTACTCTTCTTGTTGTTGCCTATAGCTGCTGCGTATGGCTGGTATATGGGGCATCGCAGCGCTCAGCAAGACAAGCAGAAGCAATCTCATCAAATCTCTCGTCAGTATATGACGGGTCTTAATCTGCTGCTCTCTGACCAATCAGATAAGGCTGTCGATCACTTTATTGAATTGCTCCAAGTTGATAACGAGACCATCGATACTCACCTTGCGTTGGGTAACCTGTTCCGGTCTCGTGGTGAAGTCGACCGCGCAATCAGAATTCACCAAAATCTTATTTCTCGTTCAGGCTTAACACTGGACCAAAAGAACCTCGCCCTTCAACAGTTAGCGAAAGACTACATGGTCTCAGGTTTTCTTGATCGTGCAGAGAAAATCTTCGAACAGTTAGTCGAAGAGCCAGATTACAAAGAGGCGGCTCTTCAACAATTAGTGACCATTTATCAGCAAACACGAGAATGGGAAAAGGCGATTTATTACGCGAACCAATTGGCTAAGTTAGGTAATAAACGCTCAAGGATGCGTGCAAATATTGCCCATTTTTGGTGTGAAATAGCCATGCTCGACCAAGCTGATGGGAATACTAATAAGGCAATACAGCATTTTAAAAAAGCGTTAGCGGAAGACCCGAAGTGTGTTCGAGCAAGTATTGCTTTGGGACGAATTTACCTAGAGTCTGAAGACTATAAGCACACCATCAAATATCTGACGGGGGTACTTGAGCAAGATAAAGACTTTATCAGTGATGTCTTGCCAACTATTGCAGAATGCTATCATCATCTGGGTCAGGAAGATGAACTTGTCGAGTTTCTGAGAGCTTGTATTGATAAGAAAGCAGGCGTATCAGCCGAGTTGATGTTGGCTCAATTAGTTGCTCATCACGAGAACGTTGGGGCTGCTCAAGAGTTACTGACGAAACAATTGCTGAAAAACCCAACCATGAAGGGCTTCTACCGTTTAATTGACTACCACATTGCAGAAGCAGAAGATGGTCGAGCGAAAGACAGCCTATCAACACTACAAGCGATGGTGGGTGAACAGTTAAAAGTGAAACCGCATTACCGATGCCGGAAGTGTGGATTTTCTACCCATTCCCTTTATTGGCATTGTCCGTCCTGTAAAGGATGGGGGACGATCAAGCCAATCCGCGGATTGGATGGTGAATAATTCTTAATGCAGCTGGCAGAGTTTCTGTCCGCTGCATTTTTTTAACTTTTTATTGAATAAGAACCAAAACAGTTAGGAGATGAAATGATCGACCAAAAAGTTATTGTCGCACTGGATTATGATAACCAAGCAGATGCACTTGCGTTTGTAGATAGAATTGATCCTGCGTCATGCCGACTAAAAGTTGGCAAGGAGATGTTTACGCTATTTGGTCCTGATTTTGTACGTGAACTCCATAAACGTGGTTTCTCTGTATTCCTAGATTTAAAATTTCACGATATTCCAAACACCTGTTCGAAAGCAGTTCGCGCTGCGGCTGAAATGGGTGTATGGATGGTGAACGTACACGCGAGCGGTGGTGAGCGTATGATGACGGCATCACGTGAAATTCTTGAGCCATATGGTAAAGATCGTCCACTTCTTATCGGTGTAACGGTACTAACCAGTATGGAACAAAGTGATTTAGCTGGTATTGGTTTGAATGTTGCGCCTCAGGAGCAAGTTATTCGTCTAGCAACCTTGACCAAAAACGCAGGCTTAGATGGTGTCGTATGTTCAGCGCAAGAGTCCTCATTACTGAAGAGCGAGCTAGGCCAAGAATTTAAATTAGTGACCCCTGGTATTCGACCTGCTGGCTCAGAACAAGGTGACCAACGCCGTATCATGACGCCAGTAGACGCTATCCAATCAGGTTCAGATTATCTTGTGATTGGTCGCCCTATCACTCAAGCGTCAAATCCTGCAGAAGTGCTGAAGTCGATCAATGAGAGCTTATCTAAAATGTAAGCACTGTCTCGATTGTATGGAGAAAAGTGAGGCTAAGATGCCTCACTTTTTATATCGAATGAAAATACTAATCGCGGTAAAAAAACATTCCTTTTAACCAGCTATGTCTGATCATTTACTCGCTGTAACTGGTATATCGGGGCCAATTGAGATAAAGGTTCTGCGGTTTATTCTGAGTAAAGTAGGGCTTGGTACTATGCCGATCACACTTTTGTAACATAACTCACTGTGATGCCTCGAAAATGCAACCATGTGTTATTGATGGCTTGCGTTACAAATGTCTAAAGAATACTATGGCGAAGATGCATTCACTGCGTTGTAAGGTCTAGGATGACCTAGTGAAACTCTTTGAAATTAATATAGAAGCTGGCAGGACGTCACTTCATATTACGTTCCTATTATTTCCTATCTGCGTATTTTAAATCGCAGCTTTCTGTGAGCTTTCACACGCTGTCTTCCTTGTTACGACCTTAGTGCGCAAACACAACAAGGAAGAAACATGACTAAAAAACTGCCATTTTCAGTACTAGCAACACTGACCGCTGCCAGTTTTCAACTGAGTGCGGCAGAATTGCCAGCTGATATCGAATGGATTTCAAACAACAACGAACCTCTATTTGCCTCTGAAGAGGCGGTACGAGGTGGCACCTATCGCACTTACATTCAGAGCTTTCCGCAAACATTACGAAGTGTTGGTCCAGATGCGAACTCAGGTTTGCGCCAATACTTAATGGATGGTTCACCAAAACTGGCTCAGCGTCATCCAAATACTGGCAAATGGATCCCTCAACTTGCTAAGTCATGGGCATTTGGAGAAGACAACAAAACCGTATTCTTTAAACTCGACGAAACGGCCGAGTGGTCAGATGGTGAAAAAATTACAGCAGATGATTACGTCTTTATGATGAAGTACTACACGTCAAAAGACATTATCGACCCGTGGTATAACGACTTTTTCACAAACAGTATTGTGAGTGTTGAAAAAATTGATGACTACACGATCAAAGTCAATCTTGCTGTAGCTCAAAGTCATGACTCACTTATGGTTATGATTAACATGCCAAGTAATGGTTTTCAGCCTCGTCCTGAACACTTCTTTGAAGGAGAAAAGGACGCAAATAACGATGGCATGCCTGATAACTTCGTCAGAAAGTTTAACTTTAAATCTGAGCCAACCGCAGCGCCTTACTACATTGATCAAGTGAAGAAAGGTAAGAGCGTGACATTCAAACATGTCGGTGAAGATTGGTGGGGATACAACAACCGCTACTATAAAAACCGTTATAACGTTGAAAAGGTTCGCATTAAGGTGATTCGCGATCCTGATATTGCCATGAAGCACTTTGAGAAAGGCAACTTAGACTACTTTGAGATGGTGCTACCAAGCTTTTGGCATGACAAAACCAATAGTGATGTGTACAAAAAAGGCTATATCCAAAAGTACTGGGGCTTTAACGAAGCACCGCAAGGAGCTGGTGGTCTTTGGATGAACACAGCGATGCCGATGTTGGATAACCTAGAAGTGCGTAAAGGTGTTATGGCAGCCACTGACTATGACGGCATGATTGAAAACATCATGCGTGGAGATTATTCACGTAAACCGCATGGACTCGGATTTGGTCATGGCGAATACGATGATCCTAACAATACACCGCCAAAGTTTGATGCTGATGCGGCGGTTAAACACTTCGAAAAAGCGGGCTTTGACAAAGTGGGCGCAGATGGTATTCGTGTTAACGACAAGGGCCAACGCTTGAGCTTTGCTATCACCTACGGATACAACTCTTGGACACCGCGTATTGCATACCTGAAAGAGCAAGCGAAACTTGCTGGTCTTGAGTTCACGTTAAACTTGGTGGATGGCTCATCTGCGTTTAAATACATTCTTGAGAAAAAGCATCAGCTAGCGTTTTTGAATATGGGCTCTGGTGAGATCCCTGCGTATTGGGAATACCTACACTCGGATAATGCAAATCGACCACAAACGAATGCTCACACCAACTACAGCAGCCCTGAGCTAGACAAGTTAATTGAAGCGTATGACTCTGAGTTTGATCAGGAGAAGCGTTACGACTTGTCGCATCAAATCCAAAACTATGTCAGCAAAGCGAACATCATCGTTCCTGGCTACATGGTGCCTTATTCTCGAGTTGCTCATTGGCGCTGGGTTAAAATTCCTAAAAACGGCATGACAAAAGCGACAGAATGGGTGCTTCATCCAATGGATATCGGTAATTTCTGGATTGATAACCAAGTAAAAGAAGAGACAGAAGAAGCGATGGACGAGGGTAAAACCTTCCCAGAATTAACGGTAATTGATGATCGTTACAAATTGTAAATCAGTAGTTTAGATAGAAAATGATAGCCCCGGTAATGAATTTTATCGGGGCTTTCTTTTTTACTTAATAAGGTAAGACGCTTCTAAAAGGTAGGTTTTTGCATCACCAAGCAAAGAGAACGCTTTATCGATGGTTTTAAATCGATCATCAAGCGAGTCGCTTGATATCAGCTGGCTGAATGTTTGCAACGAGAAAGCTTCGTTTGCTTTGAAGAACTGATGTACGTTTTCAAGCTGCACTTTATGAATATGCTCCACCTTATTTAGGGCGGTGGTTAAATCGGAAATGTTAATCGACATTGCTACTCGGGAACCTTATCAACAAGACCTATATGAGGTCATAGAGTGGGGTTTTATATTTTGTGACAGAGAGTAGCACCGAAGAGCAATTTATAGTCTGATGAAGATCAATTTGCCTTATTTAAGCATCTGTAACGTGGCACTAGACGTGTACCTAGAGCTAGTACACGTTACAACGCTTGAATATAGGCTAGGATTTCACCTGATCAAAAGTAAAAGCCAAGTCCGACTAAAAGTCCTTGAGAAGCTGTATCATATTCAAATACTCCCTCATTTTTGTAATCAACCCAGGTCGACTTGTAAGCTAAGTTGAGATCAGACCATTCGTTAAAACGATAACGAACACCAGTTTGAATGGCATAAGTGAAGTGAGTATCGTTGCCAAGTCCGGCGTCGATGCTGGCATGAAATCGCCAGTTTTCGCTCAATTCATCAATGAGTCGCAAGCCAACTAAAAAATCGACCCAATCTTCTTGTAATGACAGTCTATCTTCTAGTACCCGGTTATCATTACGATACAGCTTGCCGGTGATGTCATTGTCCCACCAACGTAATCCAAACATATAATCCAGTTTACCAAATGAATATTGTTCGCGTTGGAATGCCTTTGCTTCTAGAACACCTTGCCGTATTTCGATGTCCGCACGATAACGAGCGTTAGGCAGAGCGCCCTTGATATTATTAACATCACCACTTAAGTTCATGAAACTATAATCTATGTAGTAGCCCCACTTACTTTGGTAAATACTCTCGAATCGCAACATCGCCCCAATATCGAGGTGGTCTACGATGAACTTAGGATCGACATCCACCTCTGATGAAAAGCGACCAATACTGGTATCCCCGTGGATATTCAGTCCTAGCATGTACACTTCTATGCTATTTCGCCAACGAGATTCTTGTGTCTCGGCTGAGAGCGCTACTGATGTAGGTAATACAAGAATGAGTGAGGAGAGTGATAGCAGGTTACATGGTTTCATCCAATTTCCTTTTCGGCTTTTCGTCAGCTTTCAGCTTAGTAGAAGTCGCTACACTCTGCATAAAAAAGGGAAGCAACTTGCTTCCCTGTAATTAACATTGACTTAGAGTTGTTTGGCAATGTCTGAGGTTAGGCTTTCTAAGCCTATGGATAAAGCGTTGACGAGCGCTTCATAGCCCTCATCTTGAAGCGGCTGTGAGATTTGTATTGGCGCACTGTTTTCGACCTTACCTTCGGCATTAATGAGCAACCATTCTCCCTCAATTTCGATATTACCTTTGTAGCTGCCATTAAATTTATTTAACGTAAGCTGTAGTTTGGCTTCACCGCTTTGATCCAACAGATTATTCATTTCAGTCGGCCAGTAATGACTTTGCTTTTTACGTAGTTCCGCGACAACTCTCTGAGTGATTTGCTCAGAAATACTGTGCGCCCATTGATTGTGTTTTGCCTGAATAACTTGGGTCTCAGAGGTTCGATAAACAATGCCATTATCATTCAAATAACTCGCCAATGTCACTGGACGAACAACTAAAGTTGGGCGCTGAGCGATATCAGAAGAGCTCAGCGTCACTGGTTCCGCCTTAGGTAGAAGGTACATAGCTCCTTTAGTTTGCGGAGCGCTACTGCAACCCGTTAGACCGACAAATAGCGCGATAGACAGAAAGAATACTCGTTTCATTAGTTTTGGCCTTTAACTGGTATTGGGTCACTGATTTCATCTTCTCCAAACACAAGAGAGTTTGGCTTTTCGTTTAGCTGTTTAAGTACGGGTTTAAACTCTGTCATCACGCTTTCTAATTCTTTTAGCGTGGCTTCCATTTCGCTGTACATGGTTGAGTTGGGCCCATAACCATCGAGTGTTTTTTGTAATTGCTGTAAGCTTTGGCGAATATCTGTTGGGATCTCTTGCGTCTCTTTTTGATTCAAAAGTTTATCAATACTGTCCGCCACGCGTTCTGCTGAAGCTAACGTTTTTTCGGACGTTTTTAACGTTGAATTGAGAGAGTCTAGTGTTTCTTCCATTGGTAAGTTATTAATCTTATTTAGGAAGTCGTTCACTTGGCGCTGAACCTGCGCAAAACCACCACGCATGGTTGGGAAAACATCTAAATCAGCAAACTTACTCGGTACGTAAGGCTCGTCATTTGGATAGAAGTCGGCGTCAACATACAGTGCGCCTGTTAATAAGTTACCTGTTTTTAAAGTACCACGTAGGCCTTTAGCAAACTCACTCTTCAATTTATCTTTTAACATTGGTAAAGATTGGGATTGGAAATCGCCATAAACACGGCCGAGCTCGATACGTACCAATACAGGGATTTTTTTCGCAGAAAAGTTCTCTTCTGGGGTTGGAAGTCGCATTGGTACACGCATCACAGTACCAATTCTCAAGCCTCGATATTCGACAGGTGCCTTACGTTTAAGTCCTCGTACCGATTCATCAAAAAGCATAACGAATTCAATATAATCATCGTACATACCTTCTCGAAGTTGTTTAATATCATCGTACAAGCGGAAGTTGACCATATTTTCAGTGAGCTGTTCACCGGATTCAAGACCTGGAACGGTATCGAAGGTAACACCACCCGTTAGCATGCTCTCTAATGAGCCAAACTTGACTTCGAACCCTTCAGCATTGAGCTGTAAATCTACGCCAGAATTCAGCCAGAACTTGGTACGAGTGCGCACTAAGCTGTCATAAGGCTTGAAAATAAAGAGTTGGTATAACGCTTTGCGAGTGTCAACATCAAAGCTGGTTTTCTCTACGCGACCAACCGTAAAGCCTTTATAAATGACGGGGTCACCAACGCCTAGCTTACCAGCCTCGCGGTGTGTTAACACAAGGCGTAACCCCTCTGCATCAGGAGAGGCGACTGGGGGAACATCTAAGACCGTAAAGCGCTCTTTCTCTATTTTAGATTTACCCGGCTGAAGTTGGATATAAGCGCCAGACAGCAAGGTCTCTAAACCTGAAACGCCATCACGGCCAATACGAGGCTTCACCACCCAAAACATGGTGTCATCTCGCAGCATGCGTTCTGCATCCTTGTTCATTTGTGCCTTAGCGATGATGTGATCGTAATTTTCACTGAGAGTGACTTCAGTAATCAGTCCGACTTTTACATTCAATGCTCGGATTTCGGTTTTGCCAACCTCAATCCCATCTGCGGTTGGCAGTTGGAGAGTAATTTGTGGGCCTGTACTGTTGATATATTGGAACAGCATCCACGCTCCCATGGCTAGCGCAAGGATCGGGACAATCCATATCGCAGAAATCTGCTTTTGCGGTTTTATTTGAGCGGTTACGTTGTTCTCATCACTCATATTTGGCTTTCTCGTTTAAGTTGTCAGAAATCGGCTCCTGCACTTCGTTTTGTGGCAATTGCCACAACAAACGTGAGTCAAATATCATTGCAGAAAGCATAGTAAAAATGACCACTGCCGCGAAAGAGAGCGCAGCAGGACCTGGATAAATCGCCATTAAGTTTTGCAGCTGAACCAGTGCAACTAAGATCGCGACGACGAAGATATCGATCATGGACCAACGGCCAATAAACTCAGTTATACGGTAGATCTTTAAGCGTGAAATACTCTCTTCGTGCGGAAGATATCGCGCTTTTTGCGCATTGTAATACAGCCACGCGAGTGCCAGCATTTTCGCCATTGGAATAAATACGCTAGCAAAGAAAATTACCATCGCAATAGGGTAAGAACCTAAATGCCAAAGCAATATTACCCCCTCCATGATAGTTGAACCTTCTGCATGTCCAAGGCTTACGGTGTACATCATAGGGTAGAGGTTCGCAGGGATATAGAAAATGATTGAAGCAAACAAAAGCGCCCAAGCTTTTTGTAAATTGTCTGCGGGGTTGTATTTGTGAATAGGGCTTTTACAACGAATGCAGTGTTGGTGTTTTTTAGCTTCAATAGGGTTGAGCTGGTGGCACGTATGACAACCAATATGGTTGTGGTTATGGTGCGTATCACCCTCTTTTACATCAGGTAGCTCGATAGCTGGAATAAAGTGCCCCCAGAGCCAGCTTTTGTCGACCATTGATATGCATTTGACTACCAGAACGGTATATACACAAAACGCCCAGAATGAAGTGCCCATTCCTATGTCTGCGAGGGAAGCGATTTTAATTAAGCTGACCAACACGCCAATCAAAAAGACATCCACCATTAACCAGGGTTCGACTCGAAACAGAAGACGGCATAAAACTTTTGCCATTCGTTGCTGCTTTCTAGAGGGGGTATGTTTACGTGCTTTTAATGCTTCAAGGTGAAGAAAGAGAATGAGACCAACATAGATGGCAGGCAAAACGATAACTGTTGCGAGTAGCAGCACACCCAAAAGCACATTTTGAAACTCAGCCAGCATTTTGGCAGCGTGCAACAAGGTGATCTCTTGCGACAACCCTTGCACGCTGAACGACATAAAAGGGAAAGAAATGCTTAGCACTAACATGATCAAACATGCCGATGATATGGCGATCACGCTTTGGTAAGGCTTGGCATTCACTTTAGTCAGCGAATGCGAACATCGAGGACATTGTGCTTTTTGCCCCTGTTCGATATCGGGAATGCGAACAACAAGGCCGCACTCTTCGCATGAAATTAACTGACGGGAATTAGGTTGAATACTCATCGGGTAGGTTTTAGATTCATTTGCTTTAAGAATACTCTTTTTTCACTAGGCACGCTTGTTTTGATTCAGGAGTTTACGAGTTTCTTACTTTTGGCATTAGAGCATATGGGAGATCTAAGACATAAACGAAGTCACGTTTGGTACAAGATTTTACGGCGAAGATGAGTATGTTGGAAGTCGAAAATAATGTGATATTGCTTGTCTGTGGAGGGGGGTAATTACTTGTTTTTAAGGGTAAGTAACCCTGCCCAGATAATCTGAGCAGGGAAAAAGAGCATTTTATTTAAGGTGCTTAGTTGTACTTTACTTGACCGTTCCGCTCTTAAAGGCATTGGAGCCGACTTGCGTACCGTTGAGCGTTTTGCCGTAATAGCCTTGGTGCTGGTGATATTTCTCCGCGTTTGCGGTGACATTGCCTTTGAATCGAGGATCTTGTGGACGCTCATGGCTGTTGACGTATGCTGCGACATCCCAAGCTTCTTGCTCTGTCAGCTGTACACTTTTCCCAAGCGGCATGTTTTCGTAAATAAAATAGGCCGCTGTGTTAATCCGGTGCATACCTGCGCCCCAGTTATACGCATATTCGCCCCAAAGTGGTGGAATGTATGAATGGTCGTTGGTGTCTTTGATGCCTGAACCGTCGGCGCGATGGCAAGTTTCACAGTTCTTTTCGTAGACCAATGCGCCTCGCTCTATTGATGGTTCTTGCTCAGGGGCGGCGATTTTTGGGTAGCCACGCCCAGAGAGATTACCTCGCTTTTCAACTGGTAATGCTTGTGCGATGGCTTCGGGCAACGGAAAGTCTTTTGCTTTTCCACCAATTTGCAACGCTTTTGCGTCTAGTTCTGGAATGGGTATATCCGCCATACCATGTTTGTCAAGCAAACCGCCCATCGCTAACCAGTAGGCGTAAGCACTAAGGGCAACAATTTCTGGCGAATCGTAAGCGGGCGCTTTACCGTTCATGGAATACTCGAAACAACCCTGGATACGGTCAGCATAGCTATTTACGCGATCGTTTTTCTTACGATATGCCGGGTATGCCATGTAAGCTGCCCACAGTGGCGCAGCGTTTGCTTTTCGTCCTGCCTCCATATGGCAGTTCACACAGTTTTGTTCGTTGCCAACGTATTTTCCGCGCATTTGTTGTGAGTTAACAAAGAGCGAGTAACCGCGTTTTACTTGCTCACCAAATGCGGTGTTTGGGATTGTGCTGAGACCACGCGGTTTTAAGTATTCACCGTGCTTTTCTTTTTCTATCGCAGGTAGCTCTTTCTGGCGGTCCGGTAACAGATCGTTAGCTAATACGAGCGTAGAAATGAAAGGCAGTGCGAACAAAGAATAGAAACGTTTCATGACTGCTCCTAGTAACGTAATGAGGCAAAGTAGTAAGCAAGATTTTCGATCTCTTTGTCAGTGAGATTTTTTGCGATGGTCCCCATCATATTGAGCGGGTCACCACTGCGAGTGCCGTTTTTCCATGCCATCAATTGCGTTTTTAAGTAATCAGCATGTTGGCTTGCGAGGCGAGGGAACTTGTCGACGCCCATACCGCTGGCTCCATGACAAGTTGCGCAAGCTGGAATATTTCTATCCCAATCGCCTTGGAAAATTAATTTACGATAAGGGTTACGAATATCAGCTTGGTCGCCGCGTTGTTCTGGCTTCGTGAACTCATAGCTCGGGAGGTTAGCAAAGTACTTCATAACTTCCTTCCGATCTGCGGGATCGCTGAGTTCCTTCGCCATGCCTTGCATGACCACATTTTGGCGTTCGCCACTAAGGAATAGTTCGATTTGAGTGTTGAGATAATTCGCGTTTAAACCAGCGATCATCGGCGCGATATTTGGCTGTCCCATGCCATCTTGGCCGTGACAACCGCTACATACGCTGGCTTTTTCCGGAATAGACGAGGCGCTTGCGCCCATAGTGGTTGCTAAAAAACAGGCCACCACCACTGGAAGAATTTTTGACATGCTGACTCACTTTAATTTTTATTAATATGTCTAAGTGCTACTTGGTAGTCACTTGGACAATATTGTCGGCCTTGTCAATAATGAAAGGTATTGTGGATTTCCACATATTAATAAGTGTAAATGGCCGTGTTTGTTTTTATTGGTTGTTCTATAAGCGATAAAAACAAAGTGGTGAAGAGCTGCACAAATTGGCAGCTCTAAGTGGTAGAGACGTCTTAACGTGCGGCGTTACGCTTTGCGGATTTTGGCCGGCAGGGACTGACGTGCCGCCGCGCCCACGACCCAATCCAACAACACGCCTTTGCCTTCTCGAGTAGGGTCAATTAAGCCAATGTCGTTAATATTGACGCCATCTTGGCTGCGCGTTTTTACGGGTTGTTGTTTATCGCCGATCCAGTGCGAGCGTTGTCCTAGCTCGGTATGACCAAACCCATGTTCAAATCCGAGTGTACTAGGGCGAATCCCGCTGACTATCATCGCAAGTGCTTTGGTGCTTGCAGATGGTGTCTCGATAACAAACTCATCACCCGTTTTAATGCCTGCGCGCTCGGCATCGATTGGATGGATGTACACTGGGTTTACGCCTTTAATCGAGTTCAACCTTGGCGATAGATTGGATACCGCACTGTGAATGTTGGATTTAAAGTTCGTCAGGCTGAAAGGCCATTCTGAGCTTGGGAACTGGTCTTCCATTGGTGTGCCATCGGCCAGTTTTTGTGGATGCCATGTTGGGCAACCCGTGTAGAAATCACCGGTCATGGTGTTTCTTGCGCTGCCGACACGTTCATTCCATATCGCGACAGGTCGTGTCCATTTGTGCTTCATTTGCTCACCTTGATACGCTTCGGTTGCATTTTCAAAACGTCCACCGCGAGCAAAAATAAACGCCACACGTTTCATCTCATCCGCTGTCAGCGTCTTCTGCATAGCTGGCATTAAACGCTCTAGGCCGGACCACGCAATGTCTTCTGCCGAAACTTCAGGCACCCCGCCTTTCACATAAGCCAAGTTTGCCGCGGAACGTAAGTAGAAATCTTCAGCGCTGTGGAGAGCGTGCCAATTCCCTTGCGCATCTTGAATCGCGTTGTCACCAAAGCCGCCTAGTTGCATTTTCTTGGCGACATCAATCAAAAAGTTTTCTAAGCAAATCGAACGACCATCGGCGGTTTTCTCTGTTCGCGCTTCCACAATCGGCCAGCGAGCGGTGACGGTTTTCACCGGAACGTCGTGCCAAGGCGTTGCCATACCCCAGCTTTCGTAGGTGACCGTGTCCGGCACAATATAATCCGACAATGCGGTGGTTTCGTTAATGAACGCATCAACAGACACAATCAAACCGAGTTGTTTTGGATCTTTAAGCTTGTCTTCCAGCAGCGTTTTCAAACCGGGCACACCATACATCGGGTTCGCCATGTGGTTGATCCACGCTTTTACGCGGTATGGATACCCATCAATAGCCGCAGATAGGTGCTCTGTCAGCAGTGGCGCGGCAAACGGATACCAAGGGGCGCGAGTTGGGTAAGGTGATTCACCTGCCTCAACGCGACGTTTGTATTCGCTGGTTTTGTGGTAGGGGAATTTACTGCGCGACAAAAAGACGCCTTTCGGGCCGACTTTGCCAGCAAATTTGGTGAAGTCGTAACGAGGACCCGCAGCGGAAGTTGGGTAGCCACCCGCTTTGGCCATCGCGCCGCCTTTCATATTTATGTTACCAATCAACGCATTGAGCATCATGATGGTAAACGAGTTATAGAACCCATTGGTGTGCATGTTGCCACCGTGGGTATCGACCACCGCTTTTGTTCCGTGACTGGTGAAGCGCTTTGCTAGTTCAACAACTTGTTCGACAGGGATTTCACATTGTTGGCTGTAGAACTCAAGACTGTATTTGAACGCCTCTTCTTTGAGTCTTTGTAGAGACGATTTTACGCGCACTTCGCTCGATGCAAGCGAAACCGTTTTATCGACAAACAGTGCCGCTTCCTCAGCTTGGGTATGAACACCAAATTCGCCGCTTTGCTCATCCACGATGACGTACGGGTCGGAGTCAGACAACGCTTCGCCCTCGAATGGCAGATTCAAGTCGGACGCGCGTAAAAACGTGCCGTTTCTCGGGTGCTGATTATCGCTTATCACGAGATGCGTAGCATTACACCAGTGCGCGGTGCCGGCTCGTTTCATCGCGTTTGCCCCCGGCTGCGCCAAGAAGGTTTTGTTGTAGCGTTGGTTTTCGATGATCCACTGGATCATGCCAAGCACGAGGGCAGAGTCGGTGCCTGGTTTGATTGGTACCCAGCGGTTGTTGTCACCGGCAGCCAAGCTCAATGAACCAGCAGGCAAACTTGGTGTGATGATGGTGTATTCCAAGCTACCTTCTGTTCGCGCATTGGCGAGTTGGCGCGCCTGACGCTTAAAAGGGTTACCCGCTTGAGCTGGTGACATACCGATGAAGATGATGTATTCCGCGTTATCAAAGTCTGGCTTCAAGTGCGCGTTCTTATCTAAATCGTTCATGAATGCGCCGCTGCCAGCACGAAATGCGTAGCCGCAGTAAGAGCCATGATGCCCAAAGTTACGCGTACCATAGCTGTTGAACGCGAAGCGTTTGAATATGTCGTCTCGGCCTTCGTTACCGGCGTTGGTCATTAACAGTTGGTTGGCTTTCGGTCCATATTCTGGGTTTTCAGGATCAACGGGCGTTGTTAAATCGCGAATGTCGCGTAAGCCATCCACATGACCTTCACCAAATAAATCACCGCCCTCGACGACTTCTTCTATCAGTTGTTCGTAACTGATCGGAATCCATTTTCCTTCGCCGCGTTTTCCAACTCGTTTCAGTGGCTGAGTAATGCGGTACGGGCTGTTGCGAATTTCTAGCATCCCATTGCCACGTGCGCATGCTGTTGAACGACCGTCAAGGCCCGCTTCTCCTGCCAAACTTAAATAAGCACCTTTGACTGGCGTTTCGAACGGAATGTGTTGCTGATGAGAGAGTGGGTGATATGGGTTGCCAGTAATACGCAAAATCTCGTCGTTGCGGTTATCAATGCGTACACGCAATCCGCACAGTGACCAACAACCAAAGCACATCGATGGTGCAACGCGCTGATTTGGATTAGGGATTAGGTTGCCTTTGCTGTTGGCCGTGTACTCTGGTTCAAGCGAGTTACCGTGGTGAATATCACGCGTTTTTTCTCCCGCAGTGCCTTCGAGCGCACCCTCGACCATGTGTTTGGTGGTGGTGGCGTAACCCGCAGCGAATGCGCCAAGCCCACCCACTACAATGCCTGATTTCAAAAACTGACGGCGTTTGTTATCCATGATGAAATCCCCTTTGATTAGCGTTCAGTTAAGGTGGGTGATGAGGCTTTTACTTCGATCTTTTGTTTTGGCTGAACCAGCTCCGAACCGAGCAGTGCCAGTGCAAGCCATAATCCGAGCATGCCGATAATGCCTATCCAGCCATTTCCATCCATAGTGAGTTGGTATGGATACAGCCCTGCATCGAACTTGGCGATGGTTTGCACTTCCATGATGGTAAACCAGCGAATCAGCCATGCACTTTCCAGTGCGGCAGCAGACACAAAACTGAGCCCTATGACGTGACGAAATCTGGCTGATGCGGACTTTTTGGTATCGCGCAAGAAGATGAAAGCGAGCAAAACACAACCTAAAACGACAAAAGTGAGCAGGGCAATGTTGTGCATCCATTGTTCGCTAGAATAGAGCGAAAATGCGGAATTGTTGGATGCCCAAATCGGTAGCAGTATCAGCGTTAATACACCGCTGGTAACCACTGATTTTTTCAGTAAATTAGTATCGCCAGATGTCAGCGTCTTTGACTGACTAGGCAGCAGTAACCAAATCAGCAGAGAAAACCCGACCGCGCCCATAAATGCAGTAACAAACCAAAGAACCGGCGACGCGGGTTGGTGCCATAAAGATCGCGATTTAACGACCGCAATTTCAGCGCCTGTGTAGACTGCAATGGTGAGGCCTGATAGCACCGTGATGGCGGACACCATAAGCATGGCTCTACGAGAGAGCGCCCAGTCACCCAGTGACAGCTTTGAAATTAGAGGCAGTACTTTTCCTGGCTGATTACGTAAGTTGATCAGATCCTGGCGGAGATACAGCCATGCGGTTACTACCGCTAAACCTGAGAAAACAGGCAAGAAAAGCGACCCTAAAGACATCCATGACCACGGAGTGATGTGGGCGTAAAAATGCCATGCGCGTCCCGGCTGGTGAAGGTCGCCAGTTAACGCTAATGGCCCCACGATGGCGCCGATGGCCAGCGTCAGAACGAGCGCAGCGCGCAGTCTGTGACTGGTGTGTCTTTCAAATAATAGGGCGATTAGGAATAAAACAGCAGCCGCATAAGCCGAACCGATGTAGAAGAAATACTGCACCGCCCACGGGAGCCAAGCCATCGCTTGAGGTTGGACTAACACTTCGGTGATGTTCATGCGCGATCTCCTTGTGGGTCGTAAATAGCAGGTTGTCCGTCGATGTGGCTGGTGAAGCGTTCATCCATGCCGATGTAAAACACGTGTGGCTTGGTCTCTTCGTTGGGTTTTAGCACTTTGATGTCGTCTTGGTGCTGCGCAATTAAGCGGCGGACTTCACTTGATGGATCATTCAAATCACCAATTACACGTGCTCCGCCAACACAGGTTTCCACGCAGGCAGGTAATAGACCTTGTTCTAGACGGTGAGCGCAGAAGGTGCATTTGTCTGCGGTGAGGGTGTCCTCATTGATAAAACGCGCATCGTAAGGGCAAGCCTGTACGCAATACGCGCAGGCGACACAGCGACTGTTATCCACCATGACGATGCCATCTTCGCGCTGAAAGGTCGCTTGAACCGGACACACAGCCACGCAGGGTGGGTTTTCGCAGTGGTTACAAAGGCGAGGGAGCATAAAGGCTTTCGCTTCTCGCGTGGCTGTAGAGCCATCATCTAACGTAACTTCGTATTGCTTTACGGTGGTTCGGAATTGACCGATAGGCACTTGGTTCTCGATGCTGCAACCCACAGTGCAAGCCTGGCATCCGACACATTTACGCAAATCCACCACCATGGCATAACGCTTGCCGACTTGTCCTTTTCGGTCAGCGGACTGGTTATTTCGAATAATGTTTCCCGCAGTTGCCGTGCCAATGCCTGCGGCTGGAATTAACGCGGCTCCGGCTGTGACCGCGCTGAGAAAGCGACGTTTGGTGGAATCCATAACTCACCTGCTTTTTTGTTGTATTTGAATTGACTGATTCCATTGTGAGAAATGCGCCGCGAGGCTTATATTGTGGATTTCCACATACCCAGATCAAACTTGATCTAAAACAAATGTGGTTTAGGGAAGGTAGCTGTTATTCTTGTCGTACTCTCTTGACGGAACGATTCGACTCATCATGAAAAAAGCACTGTGGCTTCAGCTTTGGATTCTTTGCTTAGTTGCCTTTGCATCTTTGGCTCAGGGCGCAGTTTCTGAACAAGCAGATCTGCAAGGAATGCAAGAGCAAAAAGCAGAGCAGCCACAGGCCAAGCAAAAAGTCGAAGTGGGCGTGTTAGCGATACGTGGTCATCTTTATGCTGAGCAGAGATGGCAACCGACCATTGATTGGCTCAATCAGCAAATTTCCGATGTGCATTTTGTCCTTCATCCCCTTAACTTGGATGAAATGGGCGAAGCGGTGAAGTTTCAGAAGATAGATTTCATCTTAACCAACCCAGGTCAGGCAGTGCGATTGGGCAGGCAATACGCGCTGTCGTGGATGGCAACGCTAACCAGCAGAGCACCACAAAACTCGAATTACGGCATTGGTTCGGCGCTTGTGGTTCGAGCCAATTCAAGTTATCAAACGGTGCAAGATGTCTCAGGACGTCCCGTTGCAGCGGTATCAGAAAAAGCCTTTGGTGGTTATCTCACGATGCGCTATCAAATAGTCAAAATGGGTCTTAATCCAAACGATTTCTTTTCTGATGTCCGCTATCTTGGTTTTCCTATTGATGCCAACCTGTATCAACTACGTGATGGCAATGTGGAAGCGGCCGTTGTCCCTGCTTGTTTATTGGAACAGATGCTAAGTGAAGGGCTTTTACAACCGAGTAATTACCGAGTTTTAAATCAACAGCCGAACGAGCGTTCGTTATGCGCTGTTTCCACACCGCTTTATCCGAACTGGTCATTTGCCAAAACAGAGCGCGGCTCATCTCAGATTGCCAAACAGATTGCGCAAGTATTGTTAGCGATGCCACCTGAACACCCTGCGGTTATTGCGGCAGGCGCGTCAGGTTGGACGTCCCCCGTCAGCTTGCTGAGTATCGACAAACTGTATCAGGCGTTGGATCTCCATCCGTTGCAACAACCTTGGTGGAGTGAGGCTCTACGCTGGCTGCGTAGTCATCAAGAATGGGCATGGGCGCTGTTCATGTTTGTGATTGTGTTGAACGCGTACCACTTTTGGCTTGAGTATCGATTTAGCAAGAGTAAGCAAGCGTTGGAGCAGACATCGTTACGATTAAAAGAGAAAAGTGAACAGTTAGAACATTCACAAAGGGTCGCGATTGTCGGAGAAATCGGCACTAGTCTTGCTCATGAACTCAATCAGCCATTGGCAGCCATTCGCAATTATAGTGAAGGCGGTTTACTTCGCTTGGCCAAAAAACGCCCACATGAAGATATTGTCCCTGTACTTGAGAAAATACAGGGCCAAGTTGAAAGAGCCGATGCAATTATTCAGCGATTAAGAACGTTGATTCGCAAGCGCAGTGTCGACAAAACGTCGTGCGATCTTCAAGTACTCATTGATGACACGATTGAGTTGCTCCATTTTAGAATGCAGAAGCAAAACATTTCTATTGTGGCCAGTACAGAAGGGAACATTCGTCCGTTACTTGTCGATGCAGTTGGCGTACAACAGGTTTTAGTTAATGTGATCAGCAACGCGATTGATGCGTGTACTTTGTTCCAAGAGAAATATCACTCATCAGGCTATCAAGGTAAAATTGCCCTGCATTGCGATTACCAAATCAATCAACTCTCTATTCGAGTGTTAGACAATGGTACAGGGTTGCAGCAAGAGAATCCGACTCAAGCGTTTGTGAGTAGCAAAGAAGAAGGGCTTGGGCTAGGGTTAGCCATTTGTCGCGATGTGATGGAAATGCATGGTGGCGAGTTTGTCATCAGCTCGACAGCACCACATGGTTGTTTGGTTGAGCTTGTGTTTCCATATCAAAACTAATCTGAACTAGGCATAGGAGCATTCAATGAGCAGCGGTGAAAAGCAGCTACCTGTTTTTGTAGTCGATGATGATGAATCGGTGCGTGACTCGCTCGCTTTTATGCTGGAAGAGCATGAGTTCAAGGTGACGACTTTTGCTGATGGGCAATCTTTTCTCGATAAAGTGAACATTCATCAGGCCGGATGCGTGATCCTTGATAGCCGAATGCCCAACCTTCGTGGTCAGCAAGTGCACCAAGTTTTAAATAAAGCCAACAGCCCGTTAGCCGTTATTTATCTGACAGGGCATGGTGATGTCCCGATGGCGGTCGATGCATTGCAAGCTGGGGCGGTCAATTTCTTCCAAAAGCCAGTCAAAGGCGATGAACTGGCACGAGCCATTTTACAGGGACAGGCGCAGTCTGCCACAAACCTCGATATGGCAGCAGCTAAATCGGCTTATGAATCGCTCACACCTAGAGAAAAAGACATTTTACGTTTGATTATTGAAGGAAAGCGCAACATTCGTATTGCTGACGAACTTTGCATAGCAATGCGAACGGTTGAAGTACACCGAGCTAATCTATTGAAGAAGTTCTCGGCAAAAACCGTCGCAGAGTTGGCATATATTTATGGCAAGCTAGATTAAAGCTTACCGAGTGAAGCCTCTTAAGGTTATTTAGAGGATACAACTTGAGCTTTATGACGACTCGCGTATTATCTTCTTCGTTCTTACTTTATCTGAATTCTTATGAGTTTGTTGACTAAACGACATCACACGCCACATAAGCGGGCAAAATGGCTACTGGCGATTATTGGCTGGGTGGTCGTTGTGTGTCTGATGCAAAATTCAGGCTTTGCATCGTCATGCTCTATGAAATATGAGACGGAATCGCCCGCGGTTTCACTTGCTGATGAGCGTTCGAGCGTCAAGTCTATTGATACTAAAGAAACTAGCAAGTGCGAATTGTCTGAAAAGTTAATTCAGTTTTCTCAACATCAACTCGATGTATTTATTGTTGTTCTGTTTGTCGGTCTTTTTGCTTCGGCAATTTGGTTGTGCAGTGCCTATATTGGTGCGCAACATTGGACGGAACCGATAGGCCGTAAGTATCGAGTCCATCTGACTTTCTGTGTGTTCCGAGAATAAAAGCGTGCTTTCTGACCACTAGCGTCAGTTATTTAGCACCTTTGTCTTTTAACTAGGAATCACTATGAATCAAATTACTAAACTGACTCAGTTTGCGTCCATGTTTTTTATGACGCTTGCTTTGAGTTTGCTCTCTCTGAGTATTTCAGCTCAAACTACTGATACAGGTTGGCTGACCAACCCGCAACATCCTCCAGTGCAAACGCGCTTTGTGCTCACTGGTCAACAAGATCCGCAAGCCAAAACAATCACTGGTTATCTGGACGTCAAGTTGGCTGGGGACTGGAAAACTTACTGGCGTTCACCTGGTGAGGGCGGCGTAGCACCATCTATTGATTGGCAGAATTCACAAAATTTATCCAAAGTGGATTGGCAATGGCCGCACCCACAAAAATTCGAACTATTAGGTATCGAGACTCTTGGGTATAAAGGCGATACTTTGTTCCCCATGACGCTGCACGTCGAAGACATGTCCAAACCTGTCACGATTGATGCGGTACTGACACTTTCTTCTTGTACGACGATTTGTGTGCTGACCGACTATCAAATTCAATTGACGTTCTTGCCTTCTGATCTAAAAGTCGATGAAGACGTGATGTTCAGTTACGCTCAAGCAGTGAGTAACGTGCCGCAGCCATCGCCGTTTATTGATGTTACTCAGGCGAGTTGGGATGCGAACCAATCGAAACTACAAATCACGCTAAAGAACAGTCAGGGTTGGCAACAACCACAAGTGCTGGTGGATGGTGTCGGTGAAGCAACGCGAGACTATAGCTTCAAGCTTGAAGGAATGCATCAAGAAGGAAACATCGTCACCACGAGCTATATCGTTGATACTTGGCTGGGCGATGTGGAGTTAGATGGTCAGTCGCTGTTTGTGACCATCAAAGACACCAATTTACTAGCAGAAGAAACCACTCAAGCAACTGCTGAGGCAATAGTTGAACCGCTGCCGAGCACGTCTCTAACGAGTGTTTTTCTATTCGCGTTGCTCGGCGGTTTAATTCTTAACATCATGCCTTGCGTTCTTCCGGTTTTGGGGATGAAGCTAAGTAGTATTGTTGCCGCTCAAGGTATCGAGCGTCGTCAAATTCGCGCTCAGTTTGTTGCCTCGTCACTTGGTATATTAACGTCGTTCTGGATTCTCGCTGGTTTTATTTTGGTGCTTAAGCTAACAGGTAATGCCATTGGCTGGGGCGTGCAATTTCAAAGCCCTTGGTTCTTAGGTTTGATGGTGTTGGTCACCACTTTGTTTGGGGCCAATATGCTGGGGCTGTTTGAAATCCGTCTATCATCGGGTACCAATACATGGCTGGCCTCGAAAGGTGATAACTCCCTAGTTGGTCACTATGTTCAAGGTATGTTTGCCACATTGCTTGCGACGCCTTGCTCCGCGCCTTTTCTAGGAACGGCCGTGGCATTTGCCTTGGGTGCCGACGTATTAACGTTATTTGCAACTTTTACAGCATTAGCATTGGGTATGGCACTGCCTTGGCTCTTAGTCGCTGTGTTTCCAAATATCGCGCTGAAACTACCAAAGCCTGGCTCGTGGATGAATGTCGTTAAAATCGTGTTTGGCATAATGATGCTGGCGACTAGCATTTGGCTACTTTCATTAATGGCAAATCATGTACCGATGTTATGGATTGCACTTATCGCTGTGGTTGCTTTTGTTGTAATGATGGCAAGAGTTAAGAAAGTGTATGGTGAGAAAGCGCTTGCTGTATCCGGAACTGCGTCATTAGTGTTGATAGCTGGTGGCCTGTTACTTGGTAGTGTCACTGCCGACCAATGGGCGACACCGCTTCCTGAGGACTTAGCGTGGCAGAAGCTTTCTAACTCGGCGATTGAAGATCACGTCAATAATGGGCGAGTGGTGTTTGTGGATGTCACTGCGGATTGGTGTGTCACGTGTAAAGCGAACAAGATCGGTGTGATCTGGCAAGATCCTGTCTACTCATTGCTGCAAAGCCCTAATGTAGCGACGTTAAAAGGGGATTGGACACATCCGGACGGCTCGGTAACTGACTTTTTACGAGCTCATGGGCGTTACGGTGTGCCGTTTAACATCGTCTATGGCCCAGCAGCGCCACAAGGTATCCCGTTACCTGTGATTCTGACTGATGATGTTGTTTTAAGCGCAGTGAAACAAGCGAGTGGAGGATCCATTCAATGAGTTCGACAAAGCAGCGTAGAACATTCCGATATTGGCTCGTTCAAATCGTACAGATGGTGCTCATTGTCACCGTCATTTCCATCGTGATGGATTGGTATCGCACCAAAGATATTCCTAAACAGGAGGCACCACCATTGAGCTCCGTATTGAGCGATGGTGAATATTTCGATGCAATCGCGCAAAGTCATGAACAACCTGTCGTTGTTTATTTTTGGGCGACTTGGTGTCCCGCGTGTAAATTTGTAAGCCCAAGCGTGAGCTGGCTGAGTGATGACTATGCCGTAGTTGGTGTTTCTAGCTCTTCAGGGCCAAATGAGCGTGTGGCGCAGTTTATGCGGGCAAAAGAATATCGTTTTGAAAACATAAACGATCCTTCAAGCGATATTATGCGCGAATGGAAAATTAGCGTGACCCCAACCATTTATGTTTTAAGAAATGGTGAAATTTCCTCTGTAACAACTGGCGTTACCACTCCGATAGGAATACTAGCGAGAATTTGGTTAGCTCGATAACGCTATAAAAATCCGATATTCAAAATATTGAGTATCGGATTTTTTCTTTTTATTTTCTCGCTCTAACGGGAATAATAATGTGTGCGTATGGCATACCATTCCACATCACGTATGGGCCATCATAACTTGAACCGGTTGGTAGAGAGTCGAGCAACACTTGGTCTAGGGTAATAATCATCATGTGTGGTTCTTCCACAATCCATTGGTTATCGTCCGTTATTCCTTCTGAAAATGGGTCGGTGTTATTGGCGCCGCCATCACCCGCTAACATGCCAAAAAATACAATTAACTGAAATGAAATTAGTTAAATAGTCAGATTAATAAATCAAAGCTCAATTTAATAAAAAATTAAAGCTTGATAAATTTAATTATAGATTGACCTTAAAAAGGAGTTTTATTTAAATTTAAAATAGTAATTGATAGTTTTACTATGTTAATTTAAGTGTTCTTTTATAAACATTTTTCGTCTATTAATACGCATGGTTTAAAACATCTGGCTGTTCTGCTTTGAAGCGTGACCAAAAGATGCTAAATAGATGTTTTTAGTGATATGAGCTGAGTTTATTTGTAATCTATATTTTCAACACCTAATTTCCCTCGTATGGCTAATCGTATAAAACAACATTTTATCTTTATTGTTGTCACGCTAAAGCGTACTTTCTTAATTATATGATTAGTTATAAAGGTAACGAGAATGGGATTAAAAATCCGGGGCTCTGTTGGTATAAATGGCACTAATTCGAAAAATGATGTTAAAGCAGTTCAACAATTTTTAAATGATAACCAAAAGAGAATAGGTTTTACCCGACTGTTGGTTGTTGATGGCTCGTTAGGGCGGAGTCCTCATTTGTCGAAAACAGTAGAGGCAATAAAAGTGTGTCAGCGTAAGCTACTTTATATGGTAAAGCCAGATGGTCGGATCGATGTAAATGGTAGAACTCATCGTAAGCTCAATGGATTACCATCCTATAGCTCAGTGAAAAATGATCCTCATGATGCTCAAAAACTAGTAACCAAAGTACCTTGGATGAAAACAGCGTTGGGAGAAATTGGACAAAAAGAAGTTTCAGGCACTAAGGCCAGTCCAAGGATTTTAGAGTATTTTACAGCATCTAAGTTCTGGGGCACTGATGACTCTGGAGGTCAAAATGCTTGGTGTGGTTCGTTTGCCGCTTGGGTTTTTAAACAACACGGAATCACTCCAGTAAAAGAAGCTTATCGAGCAAAGGAGTGGAAGGGTTTTGGTAAAAACATCTCAGAACCTATACATGGAGCTCTAGGGATTAAATCGAGAAAAGGTGGTGGGCATGTTGCTTTTGTCGTGGGAAAGAGCCCTGATGGTAGGCATTTGTACATGTTAGGAGGAAACCAAAGCAACCAAGTCAATATAGCAAAGTACTCTATTGATGTCTGGGACAAGTTCGTAGTACCGAGTAACTACGATGAAACAAAAGGTACTTTACCTGTATATACAAAAGGCTCTGTCTTAGCAGGAACGGAAAGTTAAATATGAAGAAATTTATAAGTTTGCTAGGCTGTGTGAGCTTATCAGCTTGTGCTTCACAGGGAGTGTACTCTCAGAATGAGGTACTCAAAGATGCGATTTTTCAAACGCCCTATTCTGCAGTGGTGAAAATTACAGGTTTTGAAAAGTTTGCTGAACACGAGGAAGATGTTCTCTTTAAAGTTCAAGCAGAAGTGATTCAGAAACTTCGTGGAGACGTTGGGTCTGAGATTACTTTCAGTATGTATGGCGAGCTAGGAGATGAACCCAATATACACAATGATCCTGTCATTCTCACACTATGTCGTGATAAAGATACATATTACTGGCCTGGAACGGGGGCTGAGTTTGGGGCTAATCAAGAGAACATATTAAACGCTCAAGAAACAGCTGCTCACTTGGATACAGATCAGCGCCATTTTGCACATTGTTCAGAATAAAATTGATAGCGGTTGAAACGAGCGGTTACAGAGCATGTTAGTCGCCATCGTAGACAGCGTCTTTGCTGAATGATTCGTCGAGGTTTTTTGGTCTTTGATTGTCAGAGGCGACTGACAAAACCATACCAATTGTGACAACCAAACCGCTATTAAAGCAGGATATTATTCCTTCAACTTTGTGTTTTAGGAGTAGTCATTAGACTACCCAATAATTGTTGGAATAAATAATGACGAAACGTTGGCTTGTCTCCGCTGTGAGCATCGCGCTGCTCGGCGGTGGTACGTATTTCTATCTCCAATCTGCTGCTCAACCAGAATTGCTGCCTACATTGATTGTGGAAAAAGGCACGATTGAAAAACAAGCGGTGGCTGTTGGTAAAATTGTCCCTGCACACTCTGTGTCTATCAAGTCACAAATCGACGGTATCGTCGGTGAAATTTACGCGAAAGTTGGTGAAAAGGTGAAGCAAGGCCAGCCGCTGATCAAAGTGCGTCCAAACCCAACACCCCAAGCATTAACGGATGCATCGGCAGAACTCATGCGTAGCGAAGCCGATCTGGAATCCGCCAAACAAAAACTGTCCAACTTAGAAAGCTTGGTCAAGCAGGACATTATTCCAAGTAACTACGACGAATACGTAAGTGCGCGCTCGGCAGTCAAATCTGCGCAAGCGGACGTATTGCAAAAGCGCCAGAATCTCGAACTCATCCGCAGTGGTGAGGCGTCTATCGGTGATGCGCGTTTAACGTCGACGATCTACGCGCCAATTGATGGCACGGTACTCAACCAGAAAGTTGAGGTCGGAGAGCCGATCATCTCGACTCAATCAAGCCAAGCCGCGACTGAAATGATGTCATTGGCCGACATGAACAGTCTGATTTTTAAAGGTAGCGTCAGTGAGCATGATGCTGCGCAGTTGTCTCCGGGAATGCCCGTTATGTTGACGGTTGCGCCTTATCCTGATGTGGCGATTTCTGGTGTGCTAACCAAAGTAGCGATTCAATCTGAGAACCTTAACTCACCAGAAGGCAACGCTTCGGCTAAAAGTTTTGATAACGGTTTTGAGGTTGAAGTGGGAGAACTCAAGATCCCACAAGATGTGTTGCTTCGTTCTGGTTTTTCATCGACGGCTCAAATCATTCTGAAGACTTCTGAAAACGTGCTCACGCTACCGGAGCGCGCTCTGCAATTTGATGGTGACGCACCGAATGTTCTGATCCCCGATAGCTCAGAACAAGGGTTTCATAAACAACCTGTGAAACTCGGTCTGTCAGATGGCATCAATGTCGAAGTGCTTGACGGCGTGGAGCTTGATGAAGAGGTTATCGACAACAGTATGATGGGAGCGGCGCATGGTTAAGCTGCAACGATCAACAATCGCCTTTGCATTGTTGGCTGCCACGCTCAGTTTGCCGACCTACGCAATTTCTATTGAACAAGCTTGGCAACAAGCAAAGCAGAACGATCCAAATTACGAAAAAGCGAAAATCGGCGTCCAGCTTGGCGAGGTTGGCGTACAGAGTAGCCGCAGTGCGTTATTGCCGGGTTTAAGTGCCAGTGCGTCAGCGGATTGGAATGAGTCCTCAAGCCATTCCAACAGTTACGGCGCTACCTTATCTCAAACTATTTGGGATAGCAGTTTGTGGTCGGAACTGGATCAAGCGAATGCCAATTATCTCAAAGCACAGTTAGAGCTATCTCAATCACATAACGAGCTTGCGCAGAAGTTGCTCACCGCTTACCTAGATGTGGCAAGCGCACAGGGCGACCTCAAATTGGCGCAGTCCAAGCTGGAGGAGGGGAAGGAACTTCTCAACATCATCGAGAAACGCTATCGAGCAGGCAAAGTGAAGTCGGTTGATGTTGAAGAGATGCGAGCGAATCAAGTCTCTGAGCAAGCAAGTATCCTCAATGCAAAAGCCGATCTCGAAGTGAAAAAAGCAGAGCTTGCGGCGTTAATCAATCAAATGCCGGAGAGTGTCGACCAAATTCGAACGGATTCTTTGATTCAGCCACCGATGCTGGTGGACTCTCAGGAGCAATGGCTAAAGCTGGCGAAAGACAGTAGTCCAGAGCTGTTGGTGGCGGCGCAGATGGTGAAAGCGAGCGAGTTCGCGAAAGATTCAGCTAAAGGTGGATACTACCCAACCGTCAAAGGCAGTGTGGGCTACAGCGATGGTGATAGTCGTTCAAACGGCGAGTTTAACGCTGGGATTAGTTTGAGTTTGCCGATTGACCTCAATGGTGCAGTGCGAGCGAAAGTGGACGAAGCATCGTTGAACATTTTAAGTGCCAAGCAAGATATGCGTAGAGTGGAAATTGATATTCAGAAACGAGTTATTCAGCAGTTTACGCAGGTCGATATCAACTGGAATCAAGTTTTGATAGCGAACGAGCTGGTTGAGTCGCGCGCCAGAGTGTTGCAAAGCAAAGAGAAACTTTACGACGCTGGCCTGCTTGAAGTGTCGGAAGTTATCAGCGCACACAACAGCTTGTTTGAGGCGAAAAACAGTCTGCAAACCAACTTGTACAGCTACTGGCGCAAGAGAATCGGCTTACTGCAAACCGCAGGGAAACTCGATGACGATACCATGGCGTTGATCTCTCGAGCTTTTCATTCATGAGCAGTCTATTGCAACAAACTTGGCAAACGTTGATGGCGCACCGCATGAAGAGCGTGCTGGCCATTATCGCGATTGCTTGGGGCGTGATCTCTGTGGTGGTGTTAATCGCACTTGGCGAAGGCTTTTATCGCCATCAGACCCAGTCGTTTTCCTTTATGATCAACAATGTGCAAGTGGTGTTTCCGTCGAGTACCAGTAAACCGTGGCAAGGGTTACCTTCAAGACGACAAATTGATATTCCACAAGAAAAAGTCGACATGATCAAACAGTCGGGCTTCGTGCAACAGGCGTCGAGCGTTTACGCCAAATGGGATGCGAATATCACCAATTTCAAAGGACAGAACTTATCGAGTACGGTCAGCGGTATTGATACGTCTTACTTTCCTTTAATGCAACGCAAGCTGCAATCCGGTTCGAGAAACCTGTCACCAAGTGATATGAAAAACCACACTCGCGTGGCAGTGTTAGGCGATCAAATTGCGCAAATGGGCGGAATCCAAATCGGGGATAGGCTCAAAGTCAACGGCATTCCGTTTGTGGTGATTGGGATAACCGTTGGTGAGGACATTGGCATTTCATTCGGCGATAGCCGCACGGTTTTCATTCCTCAAACAACGTACCGCGATTTGTGGGATGCGAAACCTTGGATGGTATTGATGAAGCCGAGAGATGGGATGGATGCACCGTCGTTTCGACCAAATATCGTGAACTTTTTCGCCAAGCAGCTTCATTTTGACCCAAGTGATAAAGATGCGGTCGAATTACCCGATTTTAGTGAAGGTGCGGCGGTCATCAGTGGAATTTTGCGTGGCATTCAGATTTTTCTCGGAGCGAGCGGCGCGATGACCATGGCGGTCGGTGCGCTTGGCGTTGCCAACATCATGTTTTTATCTGTCACGGAGCGCACGCGTGAAATCGGTGTGCGTTTGGCGATCGGGGCGACTCAAAAATCCATACTCAGTCAGTTTATTCTTGAAGGGCTTATTTTGGTAGCTGTGGGCACGGCATTAGGTCTGATGTTTTCGTATGCCGTGGTGTCTGTCCTAAGCAGCATGGCATTACCGGAATGGATTGGTTTACCTGTGATCACGCCAGATTCCATTGCTTGGTCTTTACTTGTGACGCTTATCTTGGCATTGATGGCGTCGTATTTCCCAGCAAGGCGAGCATCGCGTCTCACGCCAGTCATTGCTTTGAGTGCGAGGGCTTAGTCATGTTGTTACCGATGAGACAAATTTTCCAAGAAATGGCCGCAGAAAAGCTGAGATTGGGTTTGACCATTCTGGCAGTAGCGTGGGCGACCCTTTGTATCGCTGCTATGTTGGCGGTAGGTGAGGGTATTCGTCAAGGCGTATTGAAAACCGCACAAAATGGTAATGGCAACTTGATTTATTTGACCGGAGGGATGGCCACCGTCGACCACGGTGCTTTTCACCAAGGTAAGTTTCTGACACTAAAAATGGACGATTCAGAGGTTGTTCGAGCGTTACCCGATGTAAAAAGCGTTGCGCCAACGGCGAAGTGGAAAGAGCGCATCACCGTTGGTGACAGAAGCTCGTGGCAAGAGCCGTTAGCGGTCACGAGCGAGTTTCAATCCATGACCAATTTGGTGCCGATGGCGGGGGGGCGATGGTTAAACCCACTCGATCAAAAAGAGACGCGCAAAGTCGTTGTACTGGGTTATGAACTGGCAGCCGACTTATTCAACCCGAATGAGGACTTTAGTTGGTTTGCGACAGTCACATTGCAAGTCAACCCTGTGGGGCAAAAGGTAAAAATCGGCAATGAGGAGTTCACCGTTGTGGGCGTATTGGAGAAAAACAGCGCCCAAATAGAACAGGGGGATCTTATCAACTATTCCAGCTTTGTGCCGTTAGCGACGTGGAAGCGATTTCATGTCAACGGTGAAATTGGTGGCATCAATGTGCAACCACAAGCCGATGTAGACCGAGAAGCCTTAGCAAAGACGATCAGGCAAGTGATTGCCCGTAAGCACGGGGCAAGTGTCAGTGATGAACAGGTCATCCAAGTCGATGATATGTTCCTTAAACAAAAGAGTATGCAGCAGTTTCTGATAGGTTTGCAGAGTTTTCTTGGCATTATCGGCTTCGTGACGTTAGCTGTTGCTGGCGTCGGCATTGCCAATGTGATGTATGCCACCGTAAAGCGATCTACGCGTGATATCGGCGTGCGCATGGCAGTCGGTGCAACCCCAACGGCCATTCGCATGCACTATTTAGTGCAGTCTTTATTGACAATGATGATGGGGGGCGCGCTTGGCTTAGGCGTGACGTACGCGCTGGTGTCTGCCATCAGTTCCATTCCTTTAGAGGGCAATGCCTTTTATGAACAACTGGGTAAACCTGTCCCTGAGTTGTCGTGGGTCGTTGTCGCGATTGTCATCCTCACCTTAATGATCATTGGTGTGGCCTCGGCATGGTTACCTGCAAACCGAGCCGCAAAAGTCAGCCCGTTGGAGGCGCTACAAAGTGAATAACAACAATAACTCTGGAGAGAACATGTCGAAGCCGCTTGTTGAGCTGACCAACATCTGTAAATACTACTCAAGCGGGGAGGCGGAAGTTCGCGCGTTAGACGGCGTTGACTTAACCATTAATCAAGGCGAGTTTCTTTCGATTCTTGGCCCGTCCGGTTCGGGTAAATCAACGCTAATGAACATGCTCGGCTGTTTGGATAAACCCACCGATGGCGAGTACCAACTTGGCGGACAAAACGTCGCAAGTTTAAGTGCGAATGAGCTGGCTGGCATTCGTAACCAAAAGATTGGATTTGTCTTCCAAAGCTTTAACTTATTGGAATACGCGACGGCGCTCGATAACGTGGCACTGCCGTTGGTTTACTCTGGCATCAAAGCCAAAGAACGTCGCCAGCGCGCAGCTAAATTGCTAGAGCAAGTCGGGCTAGGGGATCGTTTAGACCATAAACCAAACCAGCTTTCTGGTGGTCAAAAGCAGAGAGTTGCGATTGCAAGAGCCTTGGTCAACGACCCTCAAATCATCCTAGCTGACGAGCCAACCGGCGCGCTCGATTCAAAATCTGGTGCTGAGATCGAAGCTCTGTTCAACCAACTCCACGCCGAAGGCAGAACATTGATCATCGTGACGCACGATAACGCCCTCGCAGAACGCACCAAACGCATCATCACGATCAAAGATGGCAAGGTGATTTCGGATAGAGCGCCGGTAAGTAGGGAGAGATGAGCTTTTCTTAATTGAGAACTGAGTTTTAAGGGAAATAGCGATACAGAGGCTATCTCCCTTTACTTTTATTCGCGATGTTCGCTTTGTCTCTCTTTTATCAAGTCATGCTTTTGTTCTTTAAGTAGAGTGATTGCGAGCTTAGTGTCCTCAATCAATTTACTGTTATCGTTGAGATCTTTGCTCTTCAAAGGCAAAACTAGATAATGAATGCTGCCATCTGCATTCTGTACTCCGGTAGCGATGATGACATCACCTTCAGACGCCGTACCAAAATACTCTGATACGACTTTGGTTTCGCTGACACCGTAGCTATCCAAATAGGATGACTCCGTATTGTCAAACAAGATAGGACCCCCTTGCTTAGCTAATGTTCGCAATTGTTTTTGCTTTTTCTCGTCGAATGGATAGTCGGTCGTACTGATGTAACTTACCTGTTCAGCTTCAATAAAATCGTACAGTTCATTGCTCAGTTCATTTAATGGGGCAGATATCCAAGGTGTAGCTGGAATGACGTCGGAAGTATCATCATTGCGACTTAGTGGTGTTGGAGCGGTAACAACCTCTTGAGCAGCATCGCTCTCAGGAGGCGTTACACTTATTGTCGCAGCGTCTTCTGTCTTGATTTGCTCATCAAGGCTTGCAACAGGTTCGGTCTGGGCATTCTTGTTATTTGAATTAATTAGAAATATGGCGAGTACTGCACCAAGTGCTAGCGCCGATCCAGTCAAGAGTTTTTTGTTACTTGTCATGTGTCATGTCTTACCGTTTATTTCATTAGTAAATATAGCGGCCACTTATTTATTCCGTGGCCGCAGGCTAATAAGTTAGTGGTAGAGATCGTCATTCCAAGAGATAGTTACGGCTCGGCTAGTCTCTGTCCATTGACTGCTATCACGATTTTTCTTCCAGGTATTTTCTGGAGTGGTATACCAGCTACACCAGTCGCGACCAAAGTAGTAATTGGTTTTTCGCCAACCAGCAACCAGCTTTACCTCTGATGTATCTAGGCCATCTTGAATGTCATTTTTTCTATATACGACGCCGACTTGTGGTTTAAAATCTGAACGCATAACGACAGGTAACTCATTGTAATCAATCAAATTACCCATGTCACAACTGGTCCAACGATACAATAACCAGTCTTTAGCTGGCGTATTATGGCGGATAGTCTTGTTTTCAATTAACCAATTAATGCTTTCGTTAGCTTGGTTAAAATCGGCAACCGTTTGAAACTCTGGCTGGTCGTACGTTACACGGTTGCTCCAGGAGATTCCCCCACTAATATTTGGAGAAGTAGAAGCACTGAATCCAAGGTTAAAATCTAGCGACTCACTGACAGATGCCGTTGCAATGGTGTTTTCTGGAGCATGGCTCATGTGGCGTAAAGGGGCGCCATTTAAATAGCTCAGTGCCAGCTTAAAAGCCGTTGGAACGGTGTAACGGTAATCTCCCCCAGTAGCAAAACCATAGATTTGTTCTTTGTTTGGAACATTAGTCATGTCGAAGCCAGAACCGCCATTTAGGATCAACTTGGCTTCTTTAGCGCCATTTGGTAGCAAAGATTGGTTCCAGACATTTTCTAAAGAATAAATTAAGCGGATTTTTTTCGAGCGTGCATCACCATCATCAAGCTGAAGCAATGTCGAAGTGTAAGATTTCAATGTATCTTCAGCATGTGCTGGTGCTAAAGAACCAAGTAAAGCGAGTGCGATAATACTCGCGGAAAGATGCTGTTTTTCCATTATTTTTTCCTATTAGTCAGCCCATAAAGACTTTTGTTTTAAACCATCTTGATGGGCACTTTATAATTATGGACAGGTTATAAATTCAAGCTCAATAAATGAGCGGTGAAATAGTGCATCTTGTTTTTTATTAAAAAAAGAAAAAGGATAGATTCGTGGGATTAATGTCTCATAGTTTTTAAATTCACCACTCAACTATAATAAATAAGAATTTGGTTATTAAGTCTTGTCTTTTTAAGTTATTGCTTAATTTTAATTTTCTAATGTTGTGTTGAGATTTTCTATTGATAAAAGTGAATTTTATAAATGTTAGCCATGTTATTTTTAGGGTTTTTGTTATACCAAATTAAGTAAAGTATCGTTATGTGGTTATCTCGGTTTCATGGGTTTAATTCAAATTAAAACAGTGGTTTATGTTTTTTTGTTCTTATTTTTTTAGAGCTTAATATAATAGTTTAGTGATAAAGTCCGTCAATGAAGTTGCCATGTTCATGTATAAAGTTATATGTGCTTTTATAGTAGGAAATTAAACTTTACGTTTAAGATGGTAAAGATAGAAAAAGAAATAAATAAGATTATTAAATAATCATGTTTCGAGAATATAAAATGTAACGTACTTCTAATTAAACGAATGCTTGAATAAACGATGGAGTGTGAAAAGTGCTATTTAAGTTACGCTGTCCTATATTCCAGTTGGTGCCTTGTTCATACAATGCGTTTTCTCGGCTTAAACTGGTTTACGTACTGCTAATCTCTTATCCGTTTCTTAATTACACATATTGGCAATATGCTCGCCAAGTTACGTGTATTGGTGTCAATAAAAAACAGTATCTACGATAGCTCTCTCAGGGTTGGAACTGCCACTATGAATTTCCTTCATGTTCAATGTGAAACAATACCAATATTACTCAACTCGTGAAGCAAGTATAAAAAAAGGACTGCTCTGGTGTTAGGCACTGCGACGGTCGTTTTTTGTACGAACCGTTCGTCGTAAGTGTTGTGCAACCTAACGATTGGGAAAACCAAAAAACAAAAAATGTCCCCATGCACAGAGTTAGGAAAAGTCTGCTTTATCTAAGGAAATAGGATACCAACTCACGATGAATAACGATTTCACATTTGCTATCAAAAGCATTCGCTTTGATGAGAATTACCAACCATCAGACAACACGCGAATCACTACCAACTTTGCTAATCTGGCTCGCGGAAACTACCGCCGAGAGAATCTGCGCAATGCACTCCGAATGATCGACAATCGTTTTAATGCGTTGGCATATTGGGATAACGCGCAAGGTGACCGCTACTCCGTTGAACTTGAAATCATCTCCGTTGATATGGATATCCAAGGTAGTGGAGAAGCCTTCCCATCGATTGAAGTGCTCAAAACTAACATTGTTGACCACAACACTAACGAGCGTATCGAAGGCATTGTGGGCAACAACTTCTCTTCATACGTGCGTGATTACGACTTTAGCGTTTTGCTGTTGGACCACAACAAAAACCAGCCACAGTTCAGCATCCCAGCGAACTTCGGTGATTTGCATGGCAAACTGTTCAAAGCTTTCGTTAATTCTGAGTCTTACAAACAGCATTTCAAAAAGCTGCCAGTGATTTGTCTGAGCGTATCGGACAACAAAGTATACCGACGTACTGAAAACCAACATCCTGTTTTGGGCTTTGAATATCAGCCGAACGAATCTTCGTTGACGGAGCAGTACTTCAAAAAGATGGGCTTACAGGTGCGCTACTTTATGCCGCCAAACAGTGTTGCACCATTGGCATTCTACTTCTTCGGTGACTTGTTGAACGATTATTCAAACCTAGAGCTTATCAGTACGATTAGCACGATGGAGACATTCCAGAAGATTTACCGACCTGAGATTTACAATGCCAACGCGGTTGCCGGTAATTGCTACCAGCCAAACCTAAAAAACCTAGACCACTCGCTAACTCAAATCGTTTACGACCGAGAAGAGCGCAGCCAACTGGCAGTTGAACAAGGGAAATTTGCCGAGGAGCATTTCATCAAACCTTATCAATCTGTGCTTGAACAATGGTCTGCAAGCTACGCGTAATCGATAACGAGAATCTAGAAAGGAATGACGATGAAAACACTATTACCGACTTCAACGGCTGGGAGCTTACCGAAACCTTCTTGGCTAGCGGAACCAGAAAAACTTTGGTCGCCGTGGAAACTGCAAGGTGAAGAACTGATTGATGGCAAACGCGATGCGCTACGTGTCGCTTTGCAAGAACAAGAGCTGGCAGGCGTTGATATCGTCAGTGATGGAGAGCAAACTCGGCAACATTTTGTGACGACCTTTATTGAGCATTTAAGCGGCGTAGATTTTGAAAACCGTAAAACGGTGACCATTCGCAACCGCTATGAAGCAAGTGTTCCGACGGTGGTTGGCCCAGTAAGCCGCACAAAGCCCGTGTTTGTTGAAGATGCAAAGTTCTTGCGTCAGCAAACTAAGCAACCTATCAAGTGGGCACTGCCAGGCCCTATGACGATGATCGATACGCTTTATGATGATCATTACGGTAGCCGTGAAAAGCTGGCTTGGGAATTTGCGAAGATCCTCAACCAAGAAGCGAAAGAGCTTGAAGCGGCGGGTGTCGACATTATTCAATTCGATGAACCTGCGTTCAATGTGTTCTTCGATGATGTGAACGAGTGGGGCATTGCATGTTTAGAGCGTGCGATTGAAGGGCTGAAATGTGAAACTGCGGTGCATATCTGCTATGGCTACGGCATCAAAGCGAACACAGATTGGAAGCAAACGCTAGGCACTGAATGGCGACAATACGAAGAAGTATTCCCTAAATTGCAGCAGTCAAATATCGATATTATCTCGCTTGAGTGTCATAACTCGCGAGTGCCTATTGAGTTGCTTGAGTTGATTCGCGGTAAGAAGGTGATGGTTGGTGCGATTGACGTCGCTACTAACGAAATTGAAACGCCAGAAGAAGTAGCGAACACATTGCGAGAGGCGTTGAAGTACGTTGATGCCGACAAGCTTTACCCATGTACCAACTGCGGTATGGCACCTTTGTCTCGTGAAGTATCGACCGCTAAGCTCAATGCGTTAAGTGCGGGTGCGGAGATCATTCGTAAAGAGTTGGTGGGTTGATATTAATACTTAGGCTCCGCACCATGAACTAAAATTAGGGTCAATCTAGCGAGTTTAAATGAAAATAGGAATCGGATTACAGCTCGCTAGGAAATAGCGATAACTTTCGCACTTCAAAGCTCTTGGTGGGTAGATCCTGAATCACGCTCGTCCCTCGCTGTTCAGGATGACGGATGTTGGAAGATATATTGCTCGCCACAACCCTAGGTATTGGAGCAGCTTCAAGATAGGGTCTTTCCGGCGAGTTAAAACGAGACTAGGAATCGGGTTACTGCTCGCTAGGAAATGACGATAACTTTCGCACTTCAAAGCACTCGGTGGGTAGATCCTGAATCACGCTCGTCCCTCGTTGTTCAGGATGACGGATGTTGGAAGATACATTGCTCGCCACAACCCTAGGTATTGGATCTGCTCCAAGAGAGGGTCATTCCAGCGAGTCTAGACGAGAATAGGAATCGGATTACAGCTCGCTAGGAAATAGCGATAACTTTCGCACTTCAAAGCTCTCGGTGGGTAGATCCTGAATCACGCTCGTCCCTCGCTGTTCAGGATGACGGATGTTGGAAGATACATTGCTCGCCATCCCTCAGGTATTAGAGCAGCTCTAAGGTAGGGTCATTCCAGCGAGTCTAGACGAGACTAGGAATCTGATTACAGCACGCTAGGAAATAGCGATAACTTTCGCACTTCAAAGCACTCGGTGGGTAGATCCTGAATCACGTTCGTCCTTCGCTGTTCAGGATGACGGATGTTAAGAGATACGTTACTCACCTACCCAACTATTTGGCTTGTATTCAAATTTGGGTCATTCCAGCGAGTCTAGACGAGACTAGGAATCTACTAACAACTCACTGGAAAATGGCGATAACCTCAGAACTTCACAGCACTCGGTGAGTCGATCCTGAACCACGCTCGTTCCTCGATGTTCAGGGTGACCGTTTTAAATAAAAATGCCGCTCACAGTAAAGTGAGCGGCATACATTTCCCGTTTCCAGCCTCGGCCAGATTTAATTCAACTCTACGTTCTTAATCTCAGGATGCTTTAGCAACATCACACGAATCCAGTGATGCACCACCCACATCACCATCGCGGTGAGCAGAACCGCAACGAAAATCGAGCTGAAACGGTACAAGATCGAAAAGAACGCGTCTTTTTGTTCTGGCACCAACGAGGTCGTCAGCGGAACCGATAGGGCAGACATGGCAGAAAACGCGATAGCCGCTTTAATTTGCCCCTTGGTGAGCCACAAGCAGAATGGCCCCATTGCAATGGTAAAGGCGAGCCAAAAGAGTAGCCCATGCCCATACCAACTGCCCAATATCAGCTGAACAGCCATCCCTGCGATGCAGCCTAGTGCGGTGCCGATGATGCGAATTTTTGCCATGGCGAGCGAGCCCGCTAAAGTCATTGGGGTTAGGATGATCAAAATGGAAGCTTGTGCGGATAGCGAGTCATATAAGTCCGCTACTTGGAATACGATAAACGCAGCCATCGCCACTACCCAACCCATAGCAACTTGGCTGATGTAGTCAATATCGCTTTTTACTGGGGTCGACATCTCAAGGTGCTCGGCGGGGGATTTTGGCTCCGGGAACAACCAATACGCGAATGCGCAAACAAAAATATTGCTGAACGCCATCACCCACATGTTGACGTTGAACTCTTCAATATCCATGAAGTTATAGCTGGCAAAATTCAACACAATTGAACCCACCAACAGCCCCATGTAACCAAACAAATAGGTTTTCTGGTTCATCATTGCAATGCACTTGAACAGCATCATAATTCCGACGGCAACGGTCATTAATGTTGGATGAAACTGCAAGTATTCCAGCAAAAATGTGGCTTGTATGGTTGTCCACACCGCAGAGAAAAACACGATCAATAAAGCCGAAATATTAAAGTTGTCCATTCTGCCCAATATAAACAGCGGCATCATGATGGCAAAAAATCCGTAAGACCAACCGAAGATCATGCTTAGCGCGAGCCCTAAAGAGCAGCCGAACCAAATTCGTAAGGTTTTCATTGTCGCCGCCTAGTAAATGAAGTGGAACCAGCTTGCGAGGTGAATCTGTGCTTGCGCCATCAACTGCCAGAAAATGCTGTTGTCTGGGTACAAAACAATGGTAGCGCGAGAGCCGACAAACAGTGCTGGTGGTAACTCTTCGCTGCTGGTTAGGTTCACTCGTGTACGCTGCGCATCACGTACCCAGCGGTTGTTCACTTCCACTTTGGTCAGTGCGCCATTAGGCGTTTGTTGTGCGGCTGCTACACCGTAATCGCGGCTAGCTAAATCAAAGTCGTACACCGAACCTGGGTTGGCATCAAATGTGACCAAGGCGTGGAAAGTCTTGTCTACGTTCGCGACGGACTTTTCACGAAAATCAGCGGCTACCCAGAGTGATCCTGTTGGTACAAACGTCAGCAATGGCATGTTGGTGTTTGCCATCGTGCCAACTTCTAGTTGCAGGTTGGTCACGACACCATCACTGGGAGCGAGTACCGCGGTATTTGCCAAATCAAGTTGCGCCTTTTCGATGCCGTTTTTGGCAATTCGAACGGCGGTGCTTTGACCTTTTTGATCGCCTAATTGCGCCTCAATGACTTTTAAGTTTTGTCGTTCCGCTTTAAGCGCTGCACGTGATACCTGATTTTGGGCAAAGGCATTATCGAGTGTCGATTGAGAGATGACTTTCTGCTTCGATAGTGTCAGTAAGCGGTTGTACTCGCGGTGTGCATTATCAAATGTTGCTTGTGCGCGGGCAATATTGGCAAGAGCGGCTTCGCGTTGAGAATACAGCGTTGCTTCTTTTTCATAAGCGGATTGCAGAGACAGCTCCGCCTGTTCAAGCGCTATCTTGTATTTACGATCATCAATCGTAAACAACACATCGCCTTTTTGAACGGACTGGTTATTCTCGATGAGAACGTCGGTCACTTTACCAGATACCTCGGGTGCGACTTGGACAACGTATCCTTGCACTCGTCCTTCGGTCGTTAAGGGGGCGTGGCGGTCAGCAATGATAATGTACAAAAATAGTACGATGAACAGGACAATCAAAGTTCGCATCCAGTGTTTGAATTTTTGGTCAGCCGTCATTACAAGTTCCGTTAAACATATTGGATAGCGGATTATAGAGAAGTCACTCACAATTCAGTAGAATGATAATACGAACATAAATGACCTAAAAATAGGACAATGAACGTTAATTTTGATGATATTTACCTATTCACTCAGACGGTGGTTCACGGCGGTATAAGTGCAGCGGCAGAGGCGAATCAACTACAACGCTCAAAAGTGAGTCGTCGTCTGCAAGAATTAGAGAAATCGCTCGGGGTACAGCTTTTGATCCGCACAACACGCAGCATTGAGTTGACGGAGCACGGGAAACGCTTGTTTGAGTTGGTGGGGCAGCCTATTGACCATATTCAGCAAGGTTTAAATGCCATGCACGAATATCAACAAGAGCTGACGGGCAAGGTGCGTTTAGCCATTCCTTCCGCATTGATGAGCTCTGCCGCGTTTAACGCGATCATCACCGAGTACACAACGCGGTATCCGGATATTTCGGTCGAGATTGAAAACCATCAAGAGAGTGTCGATCTCAAGCGTCAATCGTTTGATTTGCAGCTTCTTCCGAGCGTGGTCAAAGTCACCGATGACAGCTATGTGCAGTTCAGTCTTTTGCCTTATCGTAGTCACTTTGTTGCGTCAAAAGCCTATCTAGAATCGCATCCGCCAGTAAAAACGGTGGAAGATCTTAAGCAGCATCGCCTTTTAACTAATCGTTACAATGCTGATTTGCTCGATTCAGATCTGCATGTGGCGTTGCGCTCGGACGACCTCAACTTGCTGCGCTCGATGGCGATAGCAGGAAACGGCATCGCGTTTATTCCACAAATTCATTCCAAGCCTGCATTGCGAGATGGTTTGTTGGTCGAGGTGCTGCCTCAATTTGCGCATCCGAAGCAGCATCTTACTCTGATTTATCCCTCGGCCTTATTTCTGCCCAATAAAGTCAAAGCCTTGATTGAACTAATTCGAGAGAAATTTAAATAGTCAGTTCAAACCACCCTTAACAAAGAGCAAATGTGTGAGCGAAGGTCATCTTTCTAGGTTTTAGTGCTCTAGCATGAAAGGATTCTGATACATTAACTTTTGCTCAACTTGTTGAGTATGGTTTGTGGTCGCACAAGATAGGAGATGGAAATGTTATCGAAAGGAAACACGGGCCTGATTGTGGTGGATGTTCAGGGCAAACTCACTACATTAATGCATGAAAGTGACGCTCTGATTGAAAATATCACGAAACTGGTAAAGGGCGCCAAAGCACTAGATTTGCCTATTCTGTGGCTAGAACAGAATCCAGAAAAATTGGGCCCAACCGCGGAGCCGATTCGTGAAGTGCTTGAAAGCACGCATTTACCTATTACCAAGTACACGTTTGATGGTTGTAAAGAGGCGACGTTTAAGGTCGCGGTGGAGAACGCGAAAGTTGATACCTGGTTGGTTTGCGGTATTGAATCCCACATTTGCGTCTATCAAACCGCGGTTTCTCTGCGTCAGTCCGGTTATCGCGTTGAATTAGTCACAGATTGTGTATCTTCCCGAACCGCTGCCAATAAAGCGCTCGCTCTTGCGAAGTTAACCGCAAACGGTGTGGTGCTCACTGGGTTAGAAATGTGTTTGTATGAAATGGTCGAAGATTGCCGAGTACCTGAATTCAAAGAAATTCTGGCGCTCATCAAATAGTGGAATCACTGTAATCAGCAACAACTTTATTTGAACACGCTATTCAAATTCTCGTTGATATCTTGGTAACATCGACTCGTTGCCAAGTAACCCGCCTTGGTGAATGTAAATCACCGTTTTATCTGTGTTCTCTTCGAACCAAGGTGTTAGGCATTGCCACATATACGGGTCGTATAACAGGTCAAATTCGAGGTCGGTTTGCTCAAAGAGTGCTTTCCATGTGATGTAATCTTCTTCGTACAAGCGACCAAAATGGTGTTTGTTGCGGATGGTTAAAATGGTTGGGTGGCTGTTTTCACAGAGCTGGTTGAACTGCTCAGTTAAGTAATCTGCATCGCCTACGCAAGGGCAAGTTAGCACTTCTATGCCGTGTGGGCTTAAATGTTTATGAAGATATAAAGCGGTCGTGCCAGTGCCTGATGGCAGGGCGACGGTAAACTGTTCTTTACCTCTCAATCGCGTCCAATCAAGAATTTCTCGTGCTAACTGTTTGATGCCAGCTTCAGCGAGGTGGGAACGTCCACCTTCTGGAATAAGCAATGTCGACTCATCTAATCTTCGTACCTGGTGGATGTATTCACTAGGGTGGAGTTCGCTACCGATGTCTTGCATGGCGGTGATTTTCATACCCAAATCGAGAGCGCCGCGATAGTTTCCGATGGGGGAGCTTTTTAGCCAAGATGGAATGTGATGAACATAAAACTCAAATGCCCAACCTTTAATCTGGGCGAGAGCCGCTAGCGAGTACATGGCATTAGATTGAGCGGAGCCAAAGCTTATTAACGTGGTGATGTCGGGATTTTGCTCTTCCATTAACGCCATAAACTTACGTGCTTTGTTCCCAGAAAAGTG
>NZ_JAWOTK010000020.1:0-62470 GCF_033338855.1 Vibrio sp. Vb0937
CAAGGTAAGTAACACTGAATGAAACCTTCATTACAACTCAAGCTAGGTCAGCAGTTAGCCATGACGCCACAGTTGCAGCAAGCGATTCGCTTATTGCAATTGTCGACACTCGATCTTCAACAAGAAATCCAAGAAGCGTTGGACTCAAACCCATTATTGGAAGTTGAAGAAGGCCAAGACGAGCCTCTAGCAAACGGTGAAGATAAGTCAGCGGTCGAGGCTGCTGATAGCAACAGTGCTAGCGAACCAACAGAAATTGACGTTCCAGATAGCTCCGATGTGATAGAGAAATCAGAAATTAGCTCTGAACTTGAAATCGACACGACTTGGGATGACGTCTACAGCGCGAATACTGGTAGCACTGGCTTAGCTCTTGATGATGATATGCCCGTCTACCAAGGCGAAACCACTGAATCATTACATGATTACCTCATGTGGCAGCTTGACCTAACACCATTCAGTGAAACCGACCGCACGATTGCATTAGCGATTATTGACGCTGTTGACGACTACGGCTATTTAACTTTGTCGCCTGAAGAGATTCATGAGAGCTTCGATAATGAAGAGATAGAGTTAGACGAAGTAGAAGCCGTTCGTAAACGCATTCAACAATTCGATCCTCTTGGCGTTGCATCGCGTAACTTACAAGAATGTTTGTTACTGCAACTGACGACCTTCCCAGAAGACACGCCATGGCTTGCTGAAGCCAAAATGATACTTGCGGATCATATTGATCACCTAGGCAACCGTGACTACAAGCTCGTCATCAAAGAGACTAAGCTGAAAGAAGCCGATCTGCGTGAAGTCTTAAAGCTTATCCAACAGTTAGATCCTCGTCCAGGTAGTCGCATCACTCCTGATGATACCGAGTACGTAATTCCAGACGTATCCGTTTTTAAAGACAATGGCAAATGGACCGTTTCTATAAACCCGGATAGCGTGCCAAAATTAAAAGTAAATCAACAATATGCTCAATTAGGCAAAGGTAATAGCGCGGATAGCCAGTACATCCGCAGCAATTTGCAAGAGGCAAAATGGTTAATTAAGAGCTTAGAGAGTAGAAACGAGACGCTACTCAAAGTTGCAAGATGTATTGTTGAACATCAACAAGATTTCTTCGAGTATGGTGAGGAAGCCATGAAGCCAATGGTACTCAATGATGTCGCTTTGGCTGTGGACATGCATGAATCCACGATTTCTCGTGTAACAACGCAAAAATTTATGCATACACCACGTGGTATTTTTGAATTGAAGTACTTCTTCTCTAGCCATGTTAGTACTGACAACGGCGGAGAATGTTCGTCAACAGCAATTCGTGCACTCATTAAAAAACTGGTCGCAGCAGAGAATACTGCCAAACCACTGAGTGATAGCAAGATTGCTGCTCTTCTGGCTGACCAAGGGATTCAGGTCGCAAGACGTACGATAGCCAAATATCGCGAATCCTTGGGAATTGCCCCTTCAAGTCAGCGTAAACGCCTATTATAAGGCACTAACTGAAAAGGAAAGTCTATGCAAATCAATATTCAAGGCCATCACGTTGATCTTACCGATTCAATGCAAGACTATGTAAATTCTAAGTTTCAGAAGCTCGAAAGGTTCTTCGACCATATCAATCAAGTGCATGTTGTACTAAAAGTTGAAAAAATTACTCAAATCGCGGAAGCTACGCTTCACATAAATCAAGGCGAAATCCACGCATCAGCCGATGACGAAAATATGTATGCCGCGATCGATTCGCTGGTAGATAAATTGGTTCGCCAACTTAATAAGCACAAAGAAAAACTAAACAGTCATTAATCATGCAACTGAGCGAAATACTGTCATTGGACTGCACCAAAAGTGCGGTCCACTGCACGAGTAAAAAACGCGCCCTTGAAATGATCAGCCGTATCGTGGCTGATCAAACGGGCCAAGATTCTACCGAGCTGTTCGAATGCATGCTCAATAGAGAAAAAATGGGCAGTACCGGTATCGGAAACGGTATTGCGATCCCTCACGCGAGAATGCAATCAAGCGACAAGGCCATTGCTGTCTTACTGCAATGTGATGAAGCAATCGAATTTGATGCGATTGACAATCGACCTGTCGATCTTCTTTTTGCGCTCCTTGTACCAGAAGAACAGTGCAAAGAGCACCTCAAGACTCTATCCTCTATGGCAGAACGTCTGAGCGATAAGCAAGTATTAAAACTACTGCGTAATGCTCAGAGTGATGAAGAACTTTACGACATCATGATTCACCAATAAGCAGGACTAACTCCATGCGACTAATCGTTGTTAGCGGGCACTCAGGTGCCGGTAAAAGTATTGCGCTTCGTGTACTGGAAGACTTAGGTTACTACTGTGTTGATAACCTGCCAGTTAACTTGCTAGACGCATTTGTTCATTCTGTTGCTGACAGCAAACAGAATGTTGCAGTCAGCATTGATATTCGCAATATTCCTAAAAAGCTAAAAGAACTGACGAGTACACTAGAACAGTTAAAAACTGAGCTTGATGTGACCGTGCTTTTCTTGGACGCTAATAAAGAAACGCTACTCAAACGCTACAGTGAAACACGCCGAATTCACCCGTTATCTTTAGGTGGCACCTCCCTCTCGCTCGATCAAGCCATCGAGCGTGAGAAGCAAATTTTGACGCCACTCAAAGCGCATGCAGATCTGGTCCTGAATAGTAGTGGGCAGTCTTTGCATGAATTGAGTGAAACCGTGCGTATGCGCGTTGAAGGCAGAGAGCGCAAAGGGCTCGTTATGGTATTTGAGTCTTTTGGTTTTAAATACGGCCTGCCTTCCGATGCCGATTACGTATTCGACGTTCGCTTCTTACCTAACCCACATTGGGAACCAGCACTACGCCCGCTTACAGGTCTGGATGCTCCTATCGCCGCATTTTTAGAGCAACACCAATCGGTGTTAAGTTTGAAATATCAAATTGAAAGCTTTATAGAGAATTGGTTACCTCTGCTTGAGAAAAACAACCGCAGCTACCTGACCGTTGCAATCGGTTGTACTGGTGGTAAGCACCGCTCGGTGTACTTAACTCAGCAAATCGGTGAATACTTCGCCAACAAAGGACACCAAGTACAAATTCGCCATACCTCACTAGAGAAAAACGCTAAGGAGTAGCCGTGGAGTTAAGTCGTAAAGTATTGATTCAAAACCGCCTTGGCTTACATGCTCGTGCAGCAGTCAAACTGGTCGAACTGGCACAGAGCTTTGAAGCGGTCATCACCATCGACAATGAAGAAGACAAAACCGCCACAGCAGACAGCGTAATGGGCCTGTTAATGCTAGAGTCCGCTCAAGGACAATACGTCACGATCCACGCAACGGGTGGGCAAGCGGAAGAAGCACTGGATGCCGTTTGCCACTTGATCGAAGATAAATTTGATGAAGGCGAGTAGTTTACTCGCTTTTTTCTTACCTCCCATTATCTTTCTCTTCCCTGACCTAATAAATAAATTTGCTTAGTATCATAAGTTGTTATTAAAAGGCGCCTAGAATTAAGTTATTATTCAACGCATTGTAAATATCAGGAATTGGGAGGAATGAATGGCAGAGCAAATTGAATTCGACCAAGCTCACCAAGCCCTCCAAGAAGTCACAGAAGCGCTAGAAAATGGCCGCTTCGTCCATGTTCGTCGTCAATTACAGGACATGGAACCTGAGGATATCGCTCACCTTTTAGAAGCCTCCCCACGTAAGAGCCGTGAAGTTCTTTGGCAACTCACCGACCCTGAAGATTATGGTGAAATCCTTGACGAGCTGAACGAAGACGTCAAAGACAGCCTCGTATCCAAAATGGCACCAGAAGCGCTTGCAGAAGCGACAGAAGGCATGGATACCGATGACGTGGCTTACGTACTGCGTAGCTTGCCTGACAACCTGTCACGCGAAGTCCTGTCGCAAATGGACTCCTCTGACCGCCTACGGGTCGAAACCGCCCTATCCTACCCAGAAGACACCGCGGGTGGACTGATGAACACCGACGTCATCACAATTCGTGGTGACGTAGATGTGGACGTAGTTTTGCGTTATCTACGTATGAAAGGCGAGCTTCCAGAAGCTACGGATGCCCTGTATGTGATCGATGAAGAGAGTAAGCTCATCGGTGAACTGCCGATCACGACGCTTATTACCACTCAGCCAGACGTAAAAATCATTGATGTAATGGAAGACGCGGACGAGGCCATCACCGTCGATACTAGCGACTCAGATGTTGCGAGTCTGTTCGAACGCCGTAATTGGGTATCTGCACCTGTTGTTGATGAAAACTTGCATTTGGTCGGCCGTATCACCATCGATGACGTGGTTGACGTTATTCGTGAAGACGCGGAACACTCGATGATGAGTATGGCGGGTATGGACGATGACGAAGATACTTTCGCGCCTGTTGTAAAATCAGCTCGCAAACGCAGTATCTGGCTTGGCGCTAACGTATTAGCCGCCCTTGCTGCTGCTTCAGTTTCTAACATGTTTGAGGCCACATTAGATCAAATGGCGGCCATTGCGGTATTGATGACGATTGTTCCGTCCATGGGTGGTGTCGCTGGTAACCAAACCGTCGCACTAGTGATTCGTGGTCTTGCTCTTGGTCATATCGGAGACTCAAACAAACGTGAACTGTTAATGAAAGAAGCCTCGATCGGCTTACTCAACGGTATAATGTGGGCGCTGATTATTGGTGGTATTGTTGTTGCTTGGAAAGGTAACTGGATGCTCGGAGGAATCATTTCCGCCGCCATGCTGACCAACTTATTGGTCGCAGGTATTGCCGGAGTAACGATTCCAATCCTGTTGAAAAAAATGAACATCGATCCCGCTTTAGCTGGTGGTATGGCATTAACAACGGTGACGGATGTGATTGGCTTATCTGTCTTCTTAGGGCTTGCCACAATACTGATTACCTAACAGAAAAAACGAAAAAGCCTGATGAACACATCAGGCTTTTTTGATTCTGAATTGCTAGGAAAGCTTATTCACCCGCCACTTTCATGGTATCCAGTAGGATAGAGCCTGTTTGGATTTGTGAGCGCGTTTCAATATCACTACCAACCGCTACAATCTTGGTGAACATGTCTTTTAGATTACCTGCGATGGTAATTTCTGATACTGGGTATTGGATCTCGCCGTTCTCAACCCAGAAGCCTGCGGCACCGCGAGAGTAATCACCCGTTACCACGTTCACACCTTGTCCCATGACTTCTGTCACTAGAAGACCAGTACCGAGCTCTTTAAGCATTTGCTCGAAGTTTTGGCCTGTCGACTTCACGTACCAGTTATGAATCCCACCAGCGTGACCTGTCGGCGTCATCTTCATTTTACGTGCGGCATAACTGGTTAACAGATAAGTTGCTAGCACACCGTCGGTAATGATCTCACGGTCTTGAGTGTACACACCTTCACTATCGAATGGACTTGATGCCAAACCACGCAATACATGCGGACGTTCTGAGATATTGAACCATTCAGGAAGCACTTGTTTGCCTAGATGGTCAAGTAAGAAAGAAGATTTTCGGTACAGGTTACCACCGCTGATCGCCATAACGAGATGGCCAATCAAGCCTGTCGCAACATCAGCCGCAAACATGATTGGGTATTGACCTGTTTTTAGACGCTGCGCATCTAAGCGGTTAACCGTATTCTCTGCCGCCTTACGACCCACCGTTTCTGGGGTCCATAAGTCATCACGATGACGTGCCACGGTGTAGCTGTAATCACGTTCCATCTCGCCGTTTTGACCAACGCCAATTACACAACAGCTAGTACTATGGCGGCTAGACGCATAACTAGCTAATAAGCCATGGCTATTGCCATACACTTTCACGCCGTAATGACTATCATAACTCGCGCCATCACTTTGCTTGATTGCTCTGTCATAACTTAGCGCTTCTTTCTCAGCGGCAATCGCCACATCGGCAGCATAGTCTGGATCGGGTGCGTCAGGGTGGAAAAGATCAAGCTCCGGGATCTCTTGCACCATGTATTCTTTTGCTGCAGGGCCTGCAAATGGGTCTTCAGATGTGTAATGTGCAATATCTAGCGCCGCTATAACGGTTTGCTCGATTGCCGCTTCACTTAAATCAGACGTGGAAGCACTGCCTTTGCGTTGACCTCGGTAAACGGTAATGCCCAGCGCACCATCGCTGTTGAACTCGACATTTTCTACTTCACCCATACGAGTTGAAACACTTAAACCAGTGCTTTTAGTAATTGCGACTTCGGCGGCGTCAGATTTTGCCGATGCAAGCTTTAAGGCTCTTGCGACGGCTTGCTCTAGCTCGGTACGTTGCTCAGCAACCTGCTGTTTAATATCCATTGTCTTTCACATCTTGTCTTTGATGAACAATAGGATAACAAGAATTTCGCTTTCTCCCCATGATTCTTGTTAAAATAGTCATAATATTAATCAAAACACAGGCAACTGAAATGGCACGTAAGAATCAAAAAGCGCCATGGGAACCAGAAGAAGAGATCATCTGGGTAAGTAAATCCGAGATGAAGCGAGACATGGAAGAACTGCAAAAGCTAGGTGAGGAGCTTGTCGGCCTCAAACCTTCAGTTCTAGAAAAGTTTCCATTGAGTGAAGATTTGCGAGAAGCAATTGCTGACGCGCAACGCTTTAAAAATGAAGCGCGTCGTCGCCAATTACAACGTATCGGTAAATTGATGCGTTACGAAGATCCAGAGCCAATCCAAGCCGCACTGGATAAAATTCGTAATAAGCACTCTCAATTAACGGCGGTATTCCACAAACTTGAAGCGTTGCGTGATCGCGTAGTGGAAGAAGGTGACAAAGCCATTGATGACGTAATGGAAATGTACCCAGAAGCGGATCGTCAGCGTCTACGCCAACTTGCTCGCCAAGCAGCGAAAGAGAAAAAAGCTGGGAAACCAGCAAAAGCGTACCGCGAAATCTTTCAGATCCTTAAAGGTCTAAACGAAGAAGAGTTTTAATTCGACGGCTCAAGCAATGAGCATTCGATTTAAACGCAAAAAGCAGACGTCAATGTCTGCTTTTTTTATCTTTGGTTTTACTGTCAGCGTTACACTAAGCGATTCACGCGGTCTCCGCGCTCGAAAGCGTTAATGTTCTCAATCAAGATTTCCGCTAAACGTTGGATAGATGAGTCGCTGCCCCATGCAACATGCGGTGTCAGTAACAAATTAGGTAAACTCATATTGGCAATCAGCGGATTGCTCTCATCAGCCGGTTCTTGTGTAAAAACATCAAAACCAGCCGCTGCAATTTCTTGATGTTTTAAGGCATCCACCAGTGCGCTCTCATCCACCAAACCTCCACGCCCTGTATTAATCAAAATGGCGTTGGACTTCATTTGTTTCAACTCTGCTTGACCAATTAAATTCTGAGTATGATCGTTGAGCGGGCAATGCAAAGTCAGCGCATCGGAGCGTTTTAATACTTCCTCAAACGACACATAACCTGGTCTACATTCTGCCGCCCCTTTACGCTCAGAAAACAAGACGGTCATTCCTAACGCTTGAGCCAGATTCGCCGTCGCTTGCCCTAGTGCCCCACTACCAACAACACCTAACGTGCTACCACCAATATCCCCGATTGGGTGAGTAAAAAAACAAAACTGCTGGTTACTCTGCCACTCACCTGCGGCAATATCTTGGTGGTACCCAAATAAATTCCGTCTTAAAGCGAATAACATTGCCATCACATGCTCGGGCACCGAACGCGTCGCGTAACCACGTACATTAGCAACCGCAATATCATGATTAGCACAGTAGTTCACATCGACGTTGTTAAAACCAGTTGCGGCAACCGCGATCATCCGTAATTTTGGTAGTTGCTCTAATACATGTTGGTCAAGCACGACTTTATTGCTAATCACGATATCGGCATCTGCTAACCTTTCTATTACCTGCCCAGGCGCAGTTAGGTCGTACTCACGCCAGTGGTGCGGAAAGCCAGGTCGTGGGACCTCAATATGTTCTGGGATGGTCGCTCGGTCTAAAAATACGATGCTTGGCAAAGACATAACAACTCCTTGTTCACGGCTGAAAGACAGGATACATCAACCACAGTAACGAAATAGCCAAAAATAGCGAACTAGAAAGAACCGCTGTTGAGTGCAATTGGCATTAAGGGTGTGGCAACGTTTTATAATCAGGCAATGTACGCTCTGGCGAAAAATAGTTAAAGATCATCGCCTCGGCTTCAGAATAAAAGTCACAGGGTACAAAAATACTGCTCAGCTGATCCGTAGCTGGATGATAAAAACTTAGCTCCGCAGCGTGCAACTCTAAACGTTCTGAAAACTGATACGCCTCTTCGCTTGCATAAAACTCATCACCCACAATCGCATGACCAATCGCCATCAAATGCACGCGTAACTGATGCGATCGACCAGTAATGGGCAGTAGTCGCACAACGGTTGTATGGGTGCCATCAGGGTGCACTTCACGCTTCACTACTTGGAATAAAGTTTGAGATGGTTTGCCGTCGTCAAAACATACTTTTTGTCGTGGACGATTTGGCCAATCACAAATTAATGGAAGATCAATATTCCCTTCTTGCGGCTCAACATGCCCCCAAACACGTGCGTAATACACCTTGTGAGTGAGGCGATATTGGAACTGCTTTTTTAATGCTCGCTCCGCGGGTTTGTTTTTCGCCAGCAACATCAACCCTGATGTCGACATATCCAAGCGATGCACAACTTGAATTTCTGGATGCAACTCTTTGAGGCGGCTCCACATGCTGTCGTAATGCTCTGCAAGGCGACCAGGGACAGACAGCAGCCCTGATGGCTTATTCACTGCCAGAATGTCGTCATCCTCAAAAACGATATCAACCCAAGGGTCGGTGGGAGGGGTATATTCAAGCATTGCCATGGGAGATCTCTACAAAATAAAAACGCCACGATTATATACCCAAATAGCACCCAGATGCAGGATTCTGAAGAAAAGTTCAACCCAATAAAACAAAGTCAATCCTTTAGCATAAAAACTAAAAATAGCACGTTGTAAATTTAGTTTGACAACAAGACGCATAACTGAATAGAGTGCTAGATGCACACAGCATGATATTCGCAAAGAATACTTAAAATAAATACACCAAAACACAGCATTTAAAAGACATTACCGTTGCGCAGTATAGGGCGTTCGCTCAGCTTGTCATGTACTGCGGTATGTATCTCTTTAGAAAGATACATAAGATAAAAAGGACAATAAGCAATGGACTCCGCCGTTATAGATAAACCCCAATCCAAACTTTCCTTATTTTTTCGTTCGCTAGGCCCCGGCATATTAATGGCATCTGCTGCGGTCGGTGGCTCTCACCTCGTGGCATCAACCAAGGCTGGTGCGATTTATGGTTGGCAATTGGCTGCACTGATTCTGCTCGTAAACCTGTTTAAATACCCTTTTTTCCGAGCGGGCGTACAGTACACCATGGGGACAGGGCTGACCTTGGTTGAGGGCTACGCGAAATTAGGTCGGCCTTATCTATGGCTATTTCTATTTCTGAGCGTGGTATCGGCCGTCATCAATACCGCCGCTTTGTTGATGTTTAGCGCTAGCTTGCTGGGCTACTTCATTCCGTTTTCACTATCAATGGCATCACTCAGCATCATTGTGATTGTCACCTGCCTGATCATATTATTTGCTGGCCATTACAAAGCGCTCGATACGCTATCTAAGGTGATCATGTCGGTGTTAACCATCGCGACTTTACTCGCTGTTTCTATCGCCTTTGGTAACCCTGTTGAGCAAGTAGCCAACTTCGAGCCGCCGTCACCTTGGTCTATTGCGGCTATTGGTTTTATCGTCGTGACAATGGGGTGGATGCCTGCACCGATAGAGATCTCCTGTTTAACCTCAGCGTGGCTAAAACGCCAATCAAGCCAGCAAGAAGTAACATACCGCTCTGCTCTATTTGACTTTAATGTCGGTTATATTGGCACGGCGTTTCTTGCCATTATCTTTGTATCGCTAGGCTCTTTGATGCTTTATGGTTCTGGCGTTGCGCTTGAAAGCTCTGGCGTTGGCTTCTCCCACCAATTGGTTGGCTTATATGCGGCAACGATTGGCGAATGGTCTCGTTACTTGATCGCGGTAATTGCGTTTTTCTGTATCTTTGGCAGCACGATTACCGTTATTGATGGCTATTCGCGCGTTATTTCGGATTCTCAACGCTTACTGCGCTCGCAACCAGACACTAACCCTAAAACCACTTCAGCGATCATGCTGGTAGTCTCCTTACTTGCATTGGGTATTGTGGTTTTCTGGGCTTCTGCGTTATTGCCTATGCTGAACTTTGCGATGATCCTCGCCTTTATGACCACGCCATTCTTTGCTCTGCTAAATTACACCTTAGTGAGCAAAACTGAGTTACCTGAGCCTTTGGCTGTTGGACCTAAACTAAAGTGGTTGTCGATTGCAGGCCTGATTTACTTGTTTGGCTTCTTGGCTGTATTTATCTGGTGGAAGTGGTTGATGTAAATGAGGTAGCTATCAGTGATTAATGCATTCCGCATAAAGAAACTAAACCGTAAATAAAGAAAAAGGTCTTCAACTGAAGACCTTTTTTAATGAGCAATAAATACTTACTTAGTTGTGGCTCACCACAATCAAACGCAGCGAGTCGAGCTGAACCTGAGCTTGGTTGATGTAACCAGTGAGCTCTTTAATTTGTGCGTCGATAGCTTCAATTTCTTCGTCACGAATATTTGGGTTCACCGCTTTCAGTGCTTGCAAACGCTCAAGCTCTGCATTCAAACTGTGCTGCATATCTTGATGAGCTTGCTTGCGTACTTCTTCGACCTTCTCTTCAATAAGAACATCACCAGCTTCAATTAAGCGGTGTACGTCTTTCTGTACCGACGTAACCAACTTGCTACCTAAGTGACGGTTTACAGGGCTGAGCTGGCGGTTAAAGCTTTCAAACTCCACTTGAGCAGACAAATCATTACCACGCGAGTCCATCATTAAACGGATTGGCGTTTTCGGTAAGAAGCGCGCGATACCACTGCGTTTTGGCGCTTGCGCATCTACCGCGTAAATCAACTCAAGAAGAATAGTCCCGACTGGTAACGCTTTGTTTTTCAATAGAGATACCGCAGACGTCCCCACCCCTTCACTCATAAGAAGATCGATACCACCCTGGATCATTGGGTGTTCCCAACTGATAAAGTGCATATCTTCACGAGATAACGCTGTATCACGATCAAACGTGATCGTCGCTCCTTCGTATGGCAGACCTGGGTAGCTTGGCACCATCATGTGCTCAGATGGGGTCACAATCAGGGCGTTTTCACCTTTATCGTCTTGATTCAAGCCAATCGTGTCAAAAAGAGAAAGTGCGAAGGTGACCAGATTGGTATCGCCGTCAGTTGATTCAATTTTCTCAACGATTTGTTGTGCTTTTTCCCCGCCATTTGAATGCATTTCTAATAGGCGATCACGGCCTTGCTCCAATTGGGATTTCAGCTCTTTATTCATTTTTGCTGACGCTTCAATGATCTCATCTAGCGTGCTGGTATCACCAGAGGCAAGAATTTCAATCAGATCATCGGAGTACTTATCGTAAACAGCACGGCCTGTTGGGCAGGTTTCCGCAAAAGCGTTCAGGCCTTCATCGAACCAACGTGCTAGGATCGCTTGCGATGTGCCTTTCAGGTAAGGAACATGAATGTCGATATCGCGATTTTGACCGATACGGTCCAAACGACCAATACGTTGCTCAAGCAAGTCTGGGTTAAATGGCAAGTCGAACATGACAAGTTGGTTGGCAAACTGGAAGTTACGACCTTCAGAGCCGATTTCGCTACAGATAAGAACTTGTGCTCCACCTTCTTCTTGCGCAAAGTAAGCCGCCGCTTTGTCACGTTCAAGAATCGACATACCTTCGTGGAAAACGGTGGCGCGGATACCTTCACGCTCACGCAGTGCTTGCTCCAATTGCAGTGCGGTACTCGCACGAGAAGCAATCACGAGGATTTTCTCGCTGCGCTTCTCTTTTACTTTTTCAAGCAACCAATTCACACGCGAGTCAAACTGCCACCAGCTCGCGTCATCGCCTTCAAATTCTTGGAAAATTTCTTCCGGGTAAAGGTTCTTCATCGCACGTGCTTCAGAACTCATCTTACCGCCAATCATTCCAGCAACACGCATTGATGTAGTGTATTGCGGTGGAATATCCATTGGCATCAGATGCACGTTACGCGTAGGGAAGCCTTTGATGGCCGCGCGCGTGTTACGGAACAAAACACGCCCAGTACCATGACGATCCATCAAGTTATCGATCAGCTCTTGGCGTGCCGACGCTTTAGCTTCTTCGTCCGCTTCACTTTCAATAATACGGAAAAGTGGTTCTACGTCTTGTTCAGACAACAACTCAGTGATCTGGTTTTTTGCTTCATTAGGTAGCTTTTCACCGGAAAAGAGTGAAGTAATCGCATCTGCTACGGGCGCGTATTGCTCTTCTTCCTCAACGAATGCTTCGTAATCATAGAAGCGGTCTGGGTCCAACAAACGCAGACGAGCAAAGTGACTCTCACGACCAAGCTGCTCTGGCGTTGCAGTCAGTAGCAACACACCAGGAGTACGTTCAGCCAAGCCTTCTACCACTTGGTATTCGCGACTTGGTTTGTCTTGACTCCACTCTAGGTGGTGCGCTTCATCGACAACCAGTAGGTCCCATTCACCTTCCAGTGCTTGTTCAAAACGCTTGCGGCTCTTGCGTAGGAAATCCAAAGAACACAGCACATATTGCTGAGTATCAAATGGGTTTTCTGCATCCGCAAACGCTTCGATACAGCGCTCTTCGTCAAAGATAGAGAAATGCAGATTGAAACGACGCATCATCTCAACCAGCCATTGATGCTGCAGTGTTTCAGGCACCACAATCAAAATGCGTTCGGCACGACCAGACAGAACTTGTTGGTGGATGATCATGCCCGCTTCGATGGTTTTACCCAAACCTACCTCATCCGCCAACAAGACGCGTGGCGCGTGACGACGGCCAACTTCGTGCGCGATGTAAAGCTGATGAGGGATCAAACCTGCACGCATACCACATAGGCCACGCATTGGGCTCTTATGCTGCTCAAACTGGTTGGTTAGCGCACGGTAACGCAGAACAAAGTTGTCCATACGGTCGATTTGACCGGCGTACAACTTATCTTGAGGTTTGTTAAAACGAATTTGGTTGCTAAGGAAAATCTCACGCAGAACAACAGCGGTTTCTTGCGTGTCTTCACGAGTACCGAAATAGGTGTAAAGACCTTCATCTTCCAGTACTTCTTCTACTTTTAGAGACCAACCTTCTTGGCAATCGATGACATCCCCAACATTAAAGGTGACTCGGGTAACAGGTGCATCGTTACGTGCGTAAACTCGGTTTTCCTCTGACGCTGCAAACATCAATGTCACAGTACGAGCATCCATTGCTACAACGGTACCTAAACCTAAATCGCTTTCCGTATCGCTAATCCAGCGCTGCCCCAAAGCAAATGTCATGAATTGACTACCTCGTTATTAGTTCTTGATTCGTATTTCTTGTTGGTCTACTCATGCCCGTAGGCATGGATAATAGTTTAGATCTGATTCTGGCTTCTGCTATGCCGGTAGCATTCGTCATTCCAGTATGAGCTGAGTATTTTTTAAGCCAGCTCAACATGATAAATCGGACGTAGCCTATACGCAGAAAAAGGTCGCTAATCTTACTTGAAGCTGTGATTTAGGTCACGCCGAAACCGCACCAAGCAGAAACTTTTTTTCCCAAACTCTAAATGCAATCAAATTGTAAAATACTCATGCCAATTATTAAGTTGTAGAACGTAAATATTACGTATACTTCTAATGAGGGGCGTTTAAAACCATTGCATATGATTTAAGCGCGTTAGTACACGATTAGGATCAACACGGGTTTGCAGTAAGTTGTCTTGCTACTCGGTTGCACACTAGCCGACATCAGCCCGACAACCTCTATTGCAAGCAATCAGAGTTAGGTCACTTCACACCTATTTGGAAACGACCTAACAACTCGCATGCAGAGCCGTACTACGGCAAGGAGACGCTATGGGCGATACCGATCGGAAACTGTTTGTACTCGATACCAACATTCTTCTTCATGAACCCTTTGCCATCTTCTCTTTCCAAGAACACGATGTCGTTATCCCCATGACCGTGTTAGAAGAACTCGACCGAATCAAAGACAGTAAGCGCGACGTTGCAAGAGATGCGCGCGTGGCTATTCGCACCTTGGAAGATTTGTTTAAAGAAGCAACGCCAGATGAAATCTCTGAAGGCATTCCTGTTTCTAAAGACAACCCCGACCAGGGTACTATTTCCATTTTGGCGGATTTTGAACTGCAGGAAACCGTCAAAGCCTTCGCCGACAAAGCCGGTGACAACCGTATTCTCAACGCGGTGCTTTATCTGCAAAATAAACGTGCACCACGTGAAGTGGTACTGATCACGAAAGACATCAACATGCGTCTGCGAGCCAAAGGGGCTGGTGTACGCTTTGTTGAGGACTATAGAACCGACCAACTGATTGACGACATTCAATACCTAACCAAAGGCTTTCAATTGCGTGAAGGGGATTTCTGGAGCGGTATTGAGGAAGTAGAAAGCTATGCACTGGGCGGAAAAACTTACCACAAACTCAGTCGCGAACCCTTCGACCCAACCTTTATCAACCAATACGTTATTGATGAAGACAGTGACTTTGCTGGTCGCGTAGAAACCATCAATGAAGACAAGCTAACGCTTCTCGACCTGAGCCGCGAACGCCTAATGCATCGCAAGGCTTGGGACATCACACCTAAAAATATCTACCAGGGAATGGCGTTAGATGCCTTACTCGATCCAGAAATTGACTTGGTGATTCTAACGGGTGCGGCGGGTAGTGGTAAGACATTACTGGCAATGGCAGCAGCATTGGAGCAAACCATTGAAAAAAGCATGTTCGATAAAATTATCGTAACACGTAACACGCCAGATATCGGTGAATCCATCGGCTTCTTACCCGGCTCCGAAGAGGAGAAAATGATGCCGTGGTTAGCGGCGGTGACCGATACCTTGGAAGCACTACATAAACACGATCACTGCACTGAAGGCTCATTGAAGTACATCTGCGATAAAGCCAACATTCAATTTAAATCGATCAACTTTATGCGTGGCCGTTCGATTCAAAATGCGTTTGTACTGCTTGATGAGTGTCAAAACCTCACTGCATCACAAATCAAAACCATCATTACCCGCTGTGGTGAAGGAACCAAAATCGTCTGCTCCGGTAACTTGGCGCAGATTGACTCTCATTACCTCACCCCAGTGACATCAGGATTGACGTACATGGTTGAGCGCTTCAAGAACTTTGAAGGCAGCGCAAATATTCACCTCAACGGCGTGGTTCGTAGCCGCTTGGCGGAATTTGCTGAAGAAAACCTGTAATTGACACCGACTCACAAAGCAAAAGAGCGCTCTAATGAGCGCTCTTTTTATAACGATTCGACTGAGTTACTCAGTGCCACCCACTGTCAGTGAGTCCAGCTTCAAGGTCGGCTGACCAACACCAACTGGCACACTTTGACCTGCTTTACCACATACGCCAACGCCCTTGTCGATACTTAGGTCGTTACCGACCATAGACACTTGCTGCATTGCTTCGATACCTGAGCCAATCAACGTCGCACCTTTAACAGGGCGCGTAATTTTACCGTTTTCAATCAAGTACGCTTCCGATGCAGAGAACACAAACTTACCCGAAGTAATGTCCACCTGGCCGCCACCAAAGTTTGGCGCATACAACCCTTTCTCGACCGTCGAGATAATTTCTTCTGGCGTATGTTCACCTGGAAGCATGTAGGTGTTGGTCATACGAGGCATTGGCAAGTGTGCATACGATTCACGACGACCGTTACCCGTTGGATTTACACCCATTAGCCGCGCGTTTAGCTTGTCTTGCATATAGCCTTTCAGCACACCATTCTCGATAAGCGTGTTGTACTGGCCGTTTACCCCTTCATCATCCACATTCAATGAACCACGAAGGTCTTTTAACGTGCCATCATCGACGATGGTACATAGTGAAGACGTCACTTGTTGACCCATTTTGCCAGAGAAAACCGAAGATTCCTTCCGGTTAAAATCACCTTCTAGGCCATGACCTACCGCTTCGTGTAGCAACACGCCAGGCCAGCCAGAACCCAATACCACTGGCATCATGCCAGCTGGTGCTGCTTCTGCTTCAAGGTTGATTAACGCCATGCGAATCGCTTCGTCTGCGTAATGAAAAGCTTGTTTCACACCATTGCTTTCCGTTAAAAAGAAATCGTAACCGAAACGGCCGCCGCCCCCCGCACTACCGCGTTCACGTCGTTCGCCTTTTTGTGCAAGCACACTAATAGACAAACGCACCAAAGGACGAATGTCGCCTGCATAAGTACCGTCTGTTGCCGCAACAAGCATCTGCTCATGCACACCGCTGATGCTAATCGAAACTTCTTTAATCAATGGTTCTTTAGTGCGGATGTAAGCATCTAGAGATTTGAGCAATTCTGTTTTTTGCTGCTTTTCCCATTCAGCTAGTGGATTCACAGCGGCGTAGTACGCTTGGTTTTCGGTGCGTTTAAACGCTTGGACTTTACCATTCTGCCCTTGCTGAGCAATACCGCGCGCCGCGATTGCACTCTGCTTCAGGCCTTCAGGCTGGATTTGATCAGAGTAGGCAAAGCCGGTTTTCTCGCCAGTTACTGCACGGACACCAACACCACAATCAATGTTAAAAGAGCCATCTTTGATGATGCTGTCTTCTAGAACCAGAGACTCATGCCAGCTGGACTGAAAGTAAATGTCCGCATAATCGATCTGGCGCGTAGCAATGCTGGCAAGCGTGTCAGCAATGTCTTGTTCTGTCAGACCATTTGGGGCAAGGAGTGCCTGTTCTATTTGGTTTGTGCTCATAGTTAGCTCTTTTATTTCCGTCTCAATTCATTTTGAAAGCGACTGTGTTGAGTCAGCGGCATATTCTGCCTTACTTGTTGGCTTTGTGACAAATCTATCTCTGTCACCAATAAGCCTACTTCATCCTGAAGCTGTTTATGGATACGTCCCCAAGGGTCAACGACCATTGAGTGTCCCCATGTTTTTCGTCCACATGGATGCGTTCCAGTTTGTCCGCTTGCCAAAATCCAACATTGTGTCTCAATCGCTCTAGCTCGCAATAGTATTTCCCAGTGAGCTTGCCCCGTCACAGCGGTAAACGCAGCGGGCACCACAATGATATCCGCCCCTTCTTGACGCAATACTTTATAAAGTTCTGGGAAACGTAAATCATAACAAATACTCAATCCAACACTGCCGATATCAGTTTCCGCAACGACTATTTGATTACCCGCCATAAACGTATCCGACTCACGATAACTACCATAACCATCGGCTACGTCGACATCAAACATATGCAGTTTGTCATAGTGAGCAATGCATTTACCGTGCGGCGGCAATACAAGTGTTGTTGTCGTGACACCTTTTGCGGTTTGAATGGGCATGCTTCCGACAATCAGTGTTAACTGGTTCTTTCTTGCGATTTCACAGAGCCGCTGTTGAATCATGCCACTGCCAAGTGGCTCTGCATGTTGATGATAAGCTTCGCGACTGGCAAATAGCACTGTATTTTCAGGAGTAAGGACAAGTTTGGCACCTTGCTTGCTCGCTAAAGCACACTGTTTTTCGATGAAGTCCAAATTCGCGTTAATATCCGGACCCGAAGTCATTTGAATAATGCCAACACGTTCCATGTGTTTCCTCCCTATTCCATTATATTCGGTGAATTATTTGGCCTGTTCACGCAGTTTTTCTGGTAGCTTGTATTCACCTTTACTTCGCGAAATTTCTTTCACCGTTGGTGAATCTAGTGGGCCTTTCACTTCATAATTGACTTGAGTGAAGACCTCAACCACCGGAGATATCACCGTAGAGATGGCCAAGACATACAAAGCAGTTTGAGGCGCAACGGCAAACGCAGTCAGCATTGGTAAGCCTGATGTGATGTCTGGTGTGAATTTCACTTCCGCATCAACCATTCTGCTGTTCATATTAGCGATACCGCGGATTTGCATTTCCCCTGCTAACGCATCCATTACGATATCATTGGTGATAAACACACCGTCTTGGATTTTGCCCGTTCCCGTGATCGAGTTGAATGCCATGCCTTTATCGAATACATCGGTAAAGTCGAGCTGCATCTTACGGATGATAGAATCCAAGCTGAACAAGCCTAACAAGCGTGCCGCACCACTAACTTCACTGATCACGCCTTTACCAAATTCCGTTGAGACGTTTCCTTGCAAGGTTTGTGTCTTCATTGACCAAGGTGCGCCGTCCCATTCCATATTGGCATTGATCTCAAATGGTGCTTGTTGAATGCCTGATGTAATACCAAAGCGCTCCATAAGATCGGTGTTGTTATCACCTTTCATTTTCATGGTTAAGTTGGAATGGCTACTCTCTTTCGTCAGGTCCCACCAACCACTCATATCAATGCGGTTTTTGCCGCTACTAAAGGTGATATTTTTCCACTCCAAGCGGTTCTCGCGACGCTGCAAATCAACATTCACTTTGCCCACTTTGTAGCCTTGCAGCCAAAAATCATCAATGTTCAAAGTTAAGTTTGGCATCTCAGCGTGAAACTTGCGGTCAAAATTGGTAATCAAAGGTGCGTTTTGATCTTCACTCGCAAAGATTGAGCTGCGCTCTTTGGTCATCTCTTCAAACCCTGGGATGTACAGATGCAAGTGCTCTAAAGAGACCGATAGATCATAGGGTTTCAGATAGTTAGCTTTCCCTTTAACCTCTTGACTGTCCACATCGAGTTGCCAACTCAAATTTTTCTTGCTTGCTGAAAAATCCACATCATGAAACTCAATCCCACCGAACTGTAAGTTTGGCGTTTCAACTTCAATGCGTGTCGGCAATGGAATGGTCGGCGTTTTCATGCTTGCCAAAACAGACGATGAAGGCTTGCTCTCAGAGACCTGCGCAAGCTCAGCCCATTGGTCTAAATTCAGTTCTTCGACACGCACCGAAGCATCGTGCCCGACAATAGGACTAATCCGGAAGCCACCTTTGCCAACCATTAAATGAGTCGCAGTCAGAACCGGGACATCGCCAGCGATATCTATCTCAGTTTGATACTTCACATTTGGGATCTGTAGTCTTGCTGAAATACTCTCTTGATTGCCAGATGCTTGCAGTTTCGCTTGTCCAGACTCGCCAATTTGTTTCGCTAAAGGATAAGGATATTGACTAGCCAGACGATTTAGCTGCGCCAGCACTTCAAGCTGATAAGTGAAACCAACATCATTGAGTTGCAAGTCAATGTCCATTTGCCACGGCGCATGGCCAGAAACAAGGTTTAACCAACGCTCACCGACATAGGGTTTGAGAGGCTCGACATCCCAATCTCCTAGTGTATTAATTGTCACGTTGTAGCCTTGCTCCGCACTCTCTCCATGGAAATCAAGAGAGATAGGCTGTTGTAATAATTCGGCCGACAAACCCGATGTGGTAACCACATCATTGTCGAAGGTGATACGCCCTGTGGCGTTTTCAAGCGTCATTGGCGGCGCTTCAATATCAACACGATTTTCTGTTAAATCGGCATAACCCCAAGCGCGAGACTCTTTATCAAAATCAAACGGTATATTGAGTTGAAACTCAGAGTAAACGGGACCACTCACTTGCAGCGCTGTCAATGCGGCACCGACTGAATCCACTAATGGCGTCGCCATCATGTAGTCACGGACTTCATTACCCGGCGCGCTTGCTTTCGCTTCAATCTCGATGTGCCCACCTTCTGCCAACTCAGGGATTCGCCCAGTGATACGCTTGGCATGAACGCCATTTAGTGTGGCTGATTTTGAATCCAAATACATGGCATCATTTTCAAACAGCAAGTCTAGCTGCAAATCCGTGATGGTTGGCCATGCAGTATCAAAGCTAAATTTCGCATCTTTTAATCCAACCCAAGCTTGGAACATGCCATTATGTTCTTTGTAAGGAAAATCACCTAACTCGCCATACCACAACAATTTTGCTGTGTTCACTTTACCGCCCTGAATCGCGGTCGAAAGATAGTCGGTCAAGTCTTGTCCAAGTGCCAGAGTCGGTAGATAGCGCCATGTTTCACCCGCGTTGTAGAGATCCGCTTCGGCATAAAACGATAAAAATGGGCTTTGTTCTTTTGGAAAATCAAGACGGAATGCCCCCAAGACTTGAAGATCAGGCGTTGCTGCCGTCACTTTATCCGCCCACAAACGCCAACCCGCATCATCTTGCTGCCAGATAATATCGACTTCACCTTGTTTGATATTCAGCGGAGCTTGGAATACATCGCCGTACGGAAAGACATCATCAATGACGGTGACTTTTGCTTTAGCTTGATTCACATCCCCCGATACGCTGCCCTGTACGTGATGAAACCCGGGTAGGAGCTCCCATTGTGTCATCGCGAGTTCATCCAGTTCAGCCGAGTAGCGTAAGGTGTCTAAACCACCGTTCATTGACAATCGGACATCTTCGACCCGACCTTTCGGTGCTAGTTTGTTAATAAGGTCACTGGTCGACTCTGACTCTGGAGCCAGCTTGATGAGCGGAATGAGTGCTTCGATGTCGAGCTGAGAGAGATTAAGCATCCAGCCGTTTGGTTGCCAATCAAACGCGACGTCTAGCTCTGGCCAAGGGGTATTATCGGTTCTGATCTGAAGTGAGTGGCCATTTACTTTCCAGCCTTGTTTATCTGGTCGAAGATTGAAAATTCCAGACTCAATAAACAGCTCATGATGTCCATCTTCATTCCACACCAACTCGGAAGGCAGCAATTCAACATAAGCATCATGCGGTTGGCTATGTTTGAGCGTTAGCCAAGTATTTAAGCTGACTTTACCCGACTCTGCTCCTGACTCTTCTTGCATGTAAGTGGTCAGCCAAGGTGTGACCGAGACATCTTGAGCACTCACGTAAAACTCACCAGATACATCGCGCAACGAGCCATGATCTTTAAAGTTAGCGCTTACTAACAATGAGTTCAGGCGAACATCGGCAATGCTAACCGTGCCTTCGGCTACGTGACGTTTCCCTTGATTGCTCCAACGAAGCTGCTCAATATCTAAACGGCGAGTTTCACCTGACACAGACTTATACCAAATCCGTGAATCGCTAATAGTGAAGTCTTCGAACTGACGTAAAAGAAGTGAGTCGAGTTGGTCAATGAGTTTCACTTCGCTCTTATCCACTTCAGGCTTCGGATCTTGACGATGAGAAGTCGGCAGAATGTCTACCGTGTGAATGTCTAAAGCGAGGTTATGAATGGTAAGGTCTGCAACTACAGGTTTAAGTTGAAAAAGAGATTGAATAAGGTCGAACTCAATTTGGACTTCTTCAACAGCGAAGCGTGCATCTTGCACGTTTGGTAGATTTGCCTCTAAACCCAGTAACGCAATTGAGGGATGATTATTGCGCCACGTCCCTGCGACATTGGCAATAGAAACGTCAAAACCTGTGCCTTGTTTGACCCAGGTTTTGATCTCATCTTGGAAATGGTTAAGTTGCGGCAGTGTGACGCGAAGCGTGGTTACTAATATGGCTAATAACACCAATACAGTAACTAAACTCCACGCACAAAAACGCCCAAAACGGTTAACACCAGAATTCACAAATGTTCCAAATTACATCATTACGACGTCAAACTGTTCCTGAATGTACAGGGGTTCAGCCTGAACTCGCACTTGCTTGCCAATAAATACTTCGAGCTCAGCCAACGCATGAGACTCATCGCCCAATAGCGCTTCAGCAACAAACGGCGATGCGTACACGACAAAATTATCGGCGTCGTAAGCACGGTTCACACGAGTAATCTCGCGTAATATCTCAAAGCATACAGTTTCGACCGTTTTCACGCTGCCACGGCCTTCACAAGTAGGACAGCCAGAACACAAGATATGTTCAATACTTTCTCGTGTGCGCTTACGTGTCATTTCAACTAAGCCAAGCTGGGTAAAGCCGTTGATGTTGGTTTTTACTCGGTCTTTCGCCAGCGCCGTTTCCAGTGAGGTAAGTACTCGCTGACGATGCTCTTCGGATGCCATATCGATAAAATCAATAATGATGATACCGCCGAGGTTACGTAAACGTAGCTGACGCGCAATAGCTTGCGTTGCCTCTATATTGGTATTGAAGATAGTCTCTTCGAGATTACGACGACCAACAAATGCACCCGTGTTGATGTCGATGGTGGTCATGGCTTCGGTTTGATCGATGATCAAATAGCCGCCCGATTTTAGCTCGACCTTGCGCTCTAAAGAACGCTGAATTTCGTTTTCGGTGTCGTACATGTCAAAGATTGGCTTGTCACCTTCGTAAAGCTCAAGCTTATCTGTTAACTCCGGTACATACTCAGAAGTGAATTCTTTCAGGTTTTCATATTCAAGGCGGGAGTCGACCATGATCTTATCGAGCTCTGTGCCAACAAAGTCACGCAGAATGCGTTGAGCTAAGCCGAGTTCACCGTAAAGTGTTGAACGCGTTTTGTATTTTGAGCGACGCTCCATGACTTTTAGCCACAAACGCTTTAGAAATGCCGCATCTTGAGAGAGCTCTTTTTCATCAGCGCCTTCTGCCGCGGTACGAATGATAAAACCACCGTGCTCATCGCAGTAATGGTTCACCACCTTTTTCAAACGCTCACGCTCTTTCTCACTTTCAATACGCTGCGAAACACCGACATGGCTGGCCCCCGGCATAAAAACAAGATAACGCGAAGGTAAGGTGATATCCGTCGTTAAACGTGCACCTTTCGTGCCGAGCGGATCTTTGACCACTTGCACAACAATGTCTTGTCCCTGGCGTACCAGCTCAGAGATATCACGGACTTGAAACTGCTGTTTTTCGTTTTCTGCCACACATTCGGTATGAGGAACAATATCTGACGCATGTAAAAACGCCGCTTTATCTAAACCAATGTCGACGAAAGCCGCCTGCATACCTGGTAACACTCGGCTTACTTTGCCTTTGTATATATTGCCCACAATACCGCGACGCGATTCGCGCTCGATATGTATTTCTTGTAGTACTCCACCTTCAATCATGGCCACACGAGTTTCACTCGGGGTCACGTTAAGCAGCAATTCTGCACTCATGTGCACACCTCAAAACAATTATAAAAATTCTTGAATTAGCTGATCGGTTTCGAACAAAGGTAAGCCTACTACAGCGTGATAACTGCCTTCGATTCGGGTGACAAATCGCCCTCCGAGTCCCTGAATACCATAACTTCCAGCTTTATCGCATGGCTCTCCTGACTGCCAATATTGTTCGATTTCTTCGTGAGTCAGTGGTTTGAACCACACGTCAGTGGTAACGACCACTGAATGTTGTTGTTCCGATGATACAACGCTCACCGCAGTCATCACTTGATGGCGACGACCGGATAAGTCAGTAAGCATACGCTTTGAATCTTCAAAACTTTTTGGTTTTTCTAGCACACGGTCATCGCATACTACGACCGTATCAGAGCCCAATACAACGGAATCAGGCTTAGCCAACGCTAAGCCTGCCTGAGCTTTTTCCAAAGAAAGACGCAACACGTAATCTCGTGCTTGCTCATGAGCCTGTTTGGCTTCCTCAATATCAGGCAATACGATCTCAAAATCATAACCCAGTTGAGCAAGCAGCTCTTTTCTTCTCGGAGAACCCGATGCGAGAACGAGAGATAAGCTTTTCTTCACCGCTTTACCTTACGTGCCATGCACGACGAACTCGTCGCATTAATAAAAACATCCATGGCCAAAGTATACAGTTTATTGCCGCCGTCCACAGAGATAATGGATTAAATACTACGTCCTGGTTCAAATATTCCCCACAGAATATCAAAACTTCCAATAACGCAGTAAAAAAGGCAATTAAAATCGACTGTTGCCACAATGCCATGTTGCGAATCAACAGGAAATTCAGCGCCACAAGGTAGATAACGATCGACATCATCATGCCACGAATTCCAAGCGTTGAGCCGATCAAAATGTCCCATAATAAGCCCAACACTAGCGCAGTTCCGACGTTTACTCGGTGCGGTAGTGCCAACACCCAATAACACGTGACAAGGAACAACCATGAAGGGCGTAACACATCTAACACACCTGGCCATGGAATGGTTTGCAGTACCAGCGCAACGAAGAAACTGACGCCAATCACCATTCGGCTACTCAATACATTATTGGCCATCGGTTACCTCTTGTTCTTGCTCTAACCCTTCATCTACATTGGACCGCAGTACTTTGTGTTGACGGTCTTCATTCGGCCAAATCAGCAGTAGGTAGCGTAAGCGATCAAACTCCACAACCGGCTCAGCCTTGATTGAGGCGAACTCTTGACGCGTATCGTGATCCACATTGGTAACCGTCGCGACTGGATATCCCTCAGGGTAAATGCCACCTAAACCGGATGTCACCAATAAATCACCAACCTGAATATCTGTGCTGGTTGGAATGTGCTCCAGTTGGATTTCATCCATTTCACCATTGCCCGATGCGATCACTCGGATATCATTGCGGATCACCTGGACAGGAATTGCATTTTTCGCGTCCGTTAGCAGCAGAACACGTGCGTTGTGCGCTGCGACAAACGTGACCTGACCAACGATGCCTTTCTCATTGATAACAGGCTGACCAACGTAAACACCATCAATACGGCCTTTATCGATCACCACTTGATGACGATAAGGTGAAGTATCAACCGCCATTACTTCTGTCACGACTTTCTTTTCATCACGGACAAATGAAGATCCTAACAACTTACGTAAGCGTTGGTTTTCTTCTTTATATTGGTCGAGCAAGATAAGCTCGCTTTTCAGGCGTAGCACTTCTCGCTTTAAGCTGCGATTGCCTTCAACCAATGCCTGATGAGAATTAAAACGTTCAAATACTCCATCGAACATACTACGAGGTAAATTCGCTGCGTACTGAATCGGTGCAACCATACTGTTTAGTAGGTATCGAACGTTGGAAAACGTATCTAGACGACTATCGGCCAGCATTAAGCTCGCCGACACGATGACAGCAAAAAACAGACGTAATTGCAGAGACGGACCTCTGCCGAAAATCGGTTTCATCTTGTTTTTGACCTGATTGCTTCCATGATTATTGAGCCTTACTTGGCAACCTAAAAATACTTAACTAAATACTTTTAGGTATGGAGCATGTTTGAATTACAGAGAGAGCAGAAATGAAGGTGAAGCCCGACATGAGCTTCACCTAAACCTTTATTCTTCAGAGAACAGATCGCCACCGTGCATGTCGATCATTTCTAGAGCTTTACCGCCACCACGAGCCACACACGTTAGTGGATCTTCCGCGATAACCACAGGAATACCAGTTTCTTCCATTAGCAGACGGTCTAGGTCTTTAAGTAGTGCACCACCACCGGTTAGTACCATACCGTTTTCAGAAATGTCTGAAGCAAGCTCTGGTGGGCACTGTTCTAGTGCAACCATGACTGCTGATACGATGCCAGATAGCGGCTCTTGAAGCGCTTCTAGGATCTCGTTTGAGTTCAAGCTAAAGCTTCGTGGCACACCCTCTGCAAGGTTACGACCGCGAACTTCAATCTCTTGAACTTCATCACCTGGGTAAGCAGAACCGATTTCGTGTTTGATCTTTTCAGCCGTTGCTTCACCAATCAAGCTGCCGTAGTTACGACGTACGTAGTTGATCACAGCTTCATCAAAGCGGTCACCACCGATACGTACAGACGATGAGTAAACCACACCGTTTAGAGAGATAACGGCAACTTCAGTTGTACCACCACCGATATCGACCACCATTGAACCTGTCGGCTCAGATACGCGTAAACCAGCACCAATTGCCGCCGCCATTGGCTCGTCGATTAGGTAAACTTCACGGGCACCAGCACCAAGTGCTGATTCACGAATTGCGCGACGCTCAACTTGGGTAGAACCACAAGGAACACAAACAAGAACACGTGGGCTTGGCTTTAGGATGCTGTTATCGTGCACTTGCTTGATAAAGTGCTGAAGCATTTTTTCGGTTACGTAGAAGTCAGCGATTACGCCGTCTTTCATTGGGCGGATAGCGGAAATGTTGCCAGGTGTACGACCAAGCATCTGTTTTGCTGCGTGACCGACTGCAGCAACGCTTTTTGCAGAACCTACACGATCTTGACGAATAGCAACTACAGAAGGTTCATCAAGGACAATTCCTTGCCCTTTTACGTAAATTAGAGTGTTGGCTGTACCTAAATCGATAGATAGATCGTTAGAAAACATGCCACGAAGTTTCTTAAACATACTCTTCGCTCATCCTGCAAAAATATAGAAGACAAAAATTGCTCTAAATGTACCAATGCCTCGCTGTCACAGCAAGGTATTGGTACACAAACATGAGCAGAAAGCCTCAATTTCTTGCAGTTTCCTAACTTAAGGGCAAAAACCTAAGTTGTTACTGTCCGGTTAACCCTGGCTCACCACGGTAAATCACACGGTCATTACCTCGGTGAATACCGAAGGTGACGACGGAGGATGGGTTTTCTTCGGAGCCATCATTGTCCCAGTCGTATTTGAGCCAAGGGAGGTTGTTACCACTAGGGTCGAGATTAAGCCAAACTTCAGCTTGTTGACGTCCACAGTCTGCGCGCTCTTGCTTAGCAATAAGTTCACGCATGGCACCATCGTTAACCGTCGTTCTGACGCCTTCAAGTAAAATGTCGCAGTCGGAGCCATCATCAGGCCAAACTGGCTCCTGGCTTTTTAGAGTTGGGGACACTGTTGTCCCGTTATCCTTACTGTTTAAAACGAATCGGGTATCTCTCCAATACTCCACTCTAAGGGGGATATTAACAGATTTACCCTGATTCACTCCCACATCATCCAGAGCTATGCGACCAAACCTGACATCAGGTTGCGATAGTAGCTGTTGCGAAACCATTCTATCTTCAGTGCTATTTTGCCCTTCTTTTAAGAACATCGTAGGATCAACATAGCCAGATACTTTAGTTCCATTATTATTAAGTGAAAGCGAAATAGACGTTTCGATGGAACTATCCTTGTCTGCCGGTAGTTTTGAATTAAATGGACCATCGGGACTCGGCAAAGATAAATCTTTACGCCAATAAACTGAGTTATCCCAAGTTTTGCTCCACACAGCTCCCGACCAGTTATCACTAGTCAAATCGGAATCCAAAATGCTAAGTCTATCTGAGTAACCACCAGCCAAATACAAATCTGCTTTTAAAGAATTGGCAAAACCACCATAATTTTGAGTTGTGTAACCGTTAGCGTTATATGCTGTGACTTCAAACTTAACCGATTCAAAATTCTGTCCCATATATACAGATTGATTCTGATTATCAGGGTAGGTCCACTCTGTCCCGGTGACTTTAAAGTAATCCGGATAGAAGCGCCCAATGGTTGACTTACCATCGGCTATTTTAAATGCATTACTACCAAGATATAGAGATGTGCCAATATCATCGCCATTTTCATCTTTAGCAACTGGTGCCTCAGCAATAAGCTCGAAAACACCGACTTCTGAAACCGATTGATCAAACGTCACACTGCCACGAGACCATTTACTTGATTCTGGTAGCTTCTCATTTAGAAGTTTGGCTAATGAACCATTAGACGGGTACTTCACTTTATTACTAACCGTAATAGTCTTCTCTTGATAGTTCTCAGCAACCGTATCATCATCTTGCAATGCCGAGATGGTTAACTCAAAAACTTCACCAGCAGCAACAAACCCCGAAGAGCAGCCATTTTTACTGTTGGTGCACTCTCCGCTCTTATCACCACTCTTTGCAGTAACTTTCAGTTTTGAAGGAAAACTAACGAAGCTGCCGAATCCATCCGAGTCATCAACACCTTCAACACTGGCTTTAAGTTTGACCTTTCCAGCTTCAGAGTATCTCAACTTAAAGAATGCCTTGCCTTCATCATCAAAATAAACATTAGGCAGGTATTTATTAGCTCTGGTTAGCTCGACATTTGAACTCCATTCCACAGCCTGATCTTTCACTTTTTTCTTGTAAGAAATCACGACAGGTTGAGAGCTATCGATCGGTGCCACTTCATAATCAATCGACATATTAACACCGCGAGATTCACCGCCGTCTTCAGTTCGAGTTGAACAAAACGATAGGTAGTCCTCCCCCGTAGTTTCGCGACTAGCAACTACATCATTAACATTCACCGCAAGCACATTTGAAGCGAAGGTTACATTACAGTTGTTAGCAGATAGTGGCCCGCCATTAATTCGACATCGTGCCCCTTCAAAGCCAAACTGTGGTACGGAACTTTGATCGATACCCAAAGTAATATCGCCAGCTCTTGAACCTTGCAGCTCAAGCTGAGTTTCATTCTCAAACTGTACATTTGTACCACCAACCCAGTTGGCAACATTATTGCCAGTAGATGGAAGTAAAGTGACAGAGAGAGGCGTTAAGCTGCCATCATCGTATGCATCTCTAGGATATTGCTCAGAACAACTTTCATTCATACAAGCTCTAAGTGTCACATCAGAAGCCTGACACGTACTGCCTGAGCCTGAGTAGTCAAACTCGAAATGATGAATACCATCTGTTAATCGCGAGTACTTGTCCGCACAGACTCGGAAGTTATCAATATCATGCGTATTGGTAAGCATACCTGTGGATGCCGTTACCGACAGACGGAAGTTATCTGGAATATAGTTAAAACCACCTTTTTTCAAAACGTTAAACTCTTCGATAACAGGATCCCATCCGCCATTTTTTCCGACTTTTCGAAATACAGCCAGCGTTATCGTATCGGTGTTACGCGAATTTAAAACTACTTTATAACGATGCAGTTTCTCTTTACCTTTTCGATTATCCAACGAGCTGCTGTATTTTTTGCCAGTGATATACGGATAACCTTTCAACCACTTACCATTCGCATCTTGGACGCCCTGTCCACGCACCCCAACATTATCAGCAACACTATTTGAAACGATTTTCTCGCTCCCTTCACGAATGTAGTTACCAAACTCATCAATACCAATACCTAGCCAACCACCAGCAAAGCCTTCTACATCTTTGGAGACTTCAGGGTAGTGATTCTTTAGAAGCTTCATCCCGTAACCAAGCGGACCACCAAATGCCCCGGTTTGAGGAGGGACACTCGCATCAGAAATCACCAGCGCAACACCGTCAGCACCATTCCCACCATATGCATTGTGATCAAACTCAATCTCTAAATAGTTCTGATCTGACGGAAAAATATAGTTATATGCAGAGGCTGTTGCCTGCTCTGGTTTATTTGAGTTTAAGATGAAACGTCCATCAGAGATATGGGGCTCGTCACTGGTACCAAAGCCCATCACCGACCAGTTTGACAATGAACCTGAATTGAAGTTTTCTTCTGGTAATAGTGAACATTGCTGTGTTGGAGGAATAACAGGAACTAATTCAGGACAAAGTGAGGCTACAGCCTCTATTGGGCACTCTCCGGTCTGGGGGGGCTGACAGTTGGGATCATCTACACCACAATAAATGTCACTATCATTGTACTCGTAAGAATGTGATTTTGAGTTAACAGAACCACAGACGGTCGAGCTTTTTACTGTGGCTTTCCCGTGGGACTGAATCGCTTCACTAAGAGTATAAACACCTCGATTTTGATCGAGTTTAGAGTTAGTCAACGATACTTCGCTACCTGTTGATTCTACCCGGCCACAAACCAATGAGTTTTTAATATCGACTTTATGTAGAGCGAGAATATTTCCGTGTACTTGGTTATGGCTCTCTAGGATCACCTCGTGACCTTCACTAGTTACATCCCCAGTAACTTTCGTTTGTTTTAAAGTAACTTTGCTTCGTGCCCAAACATCACCTTGAATTTCATTTTCATTTGATTCTGTCTTTACTTCACCGCCTTGACTTGTAACTTTCCCCTCGACAACCGTCTTCTTCAACGTTATATCACCATGCGCTATAACATCACCATGAATCCTGTTACCATTGCTCTCCGTTTTAATTTGTCCACCCGTACTCGTAACATTGCCATTCACTGTTACTTTCGAGAGAGTTACGTCTTTAGCCCCCTCAACACTGCCATTAATGACATTCCTTTTACCTTTTATCTCAATACCATCAGAGTAACTGGTAACATTGCCTTGTACTTCTGCATCTTCAAGAAGCACCTTTCCGTGGGATACGTAGATTAAACCGTGAACCTTAATATCGTTCTTGAGTTCAACTGCACCGAAAGACTCCACACGCCCAAAAATTTCAATGTCATTTTTACCTTTGAAATCGCTGTTCTTGGATAGGATATTGATCGAATGTTCACTGCTTCCTAAAGTATTTTTTCCTTTAAGTTCAACACCACCATAAACATGAATGTTGATATCACGGTAAGCGTTGACTGACTGGCCTACATTCATTGTAAGACCATTGGGACAAATATAGTTGCCAAAATCATAATAATACCCACCACAGAAGCTCCCTCTGGCTTTCATTTTCCCCTGACTAATCGACCAATATGGAGTCATATCATTTGGAACAGCAGAAAAACTTTCAGAAGAAAACAAACTGACGAATAAAGCAGTAATTATTATTCTTTTCATTATCCTAATCCCTAACCCAAACTTCTTGCTGACGCTGTACCTGTATAACCCCAGAACCACACGTTGCCGTGGCCTGCACCTTAAAAAGAGATTCAGCGTCAGGGGTACCCTCATTGAAAGTACCTATATTTGTACATGCCATCGCATTAACCTTGCACCCACTTCCCACAGCTACCGGCGGAACGGCACCGCTAACCTCCCCACTGCATACGGTCTCGATATCTGTTGTACTTGTATCTAACGGATACATCTTGGTCAGTGCCCACTCATTGGCGGACTGAGCAACAAACCAAGCTTTTGTTCCCAAAAACTCTCTTGTTAATCCGCTTTGATTCGACCATGTAACTTTCATTAAAGAGGAAGCCAAATATCCCATTACAATAATGACGAATAACACGATGATTAGTACATTTCCGCTGGAGTTTCTTTTACGGGACATTGAGCACCTGCACATCTTGTTGATACACACTACGTTCACCATCCTGCTCAAACTCTAGATTAATATGAACTAAACCACCTCGTTGCAGAGTAGACTCTAGATAACGCATACCACTTACGGACGTATCGACACTATCCGCAACTGTAATACCATTTCGCGTAACTCGCTTGGTATCAAAACAGTAGCGAACCTCCGACTTCTCTTGATAAATATAAAGACGGCTAGAAACAGAGGATCCCGTAATCGTACTTGCCCCCCCACTAACAACAAAAACCTTACCTGTTTTAGCTAAACCACCAATGGCTATATTTCGCGAAGAAGTTGATTGTAAATCTTCATATCGGCTCGGATTTATCACCATCCTGCGATTCGTAGGAATAGGATTAAGCGTTGAGTCATTACCTAGCAAAAACTCTAAGTCATTATTCTTAAACGTGTAAAAACCAGAATATTCAATCGGCACAAACTCTAGACAATTAGTTGTTCCTTTTGGCACATGAAAACTATTAGGTACAGCATGGCGGATTTCACGCGTCATCTTTTCTAAAACAAACTGAGCTTGTGTTTGTATTCGTTGGCGGTCGATAGTATCAGCGTACCCTTTCATTCCTAACTGGACATACCCAGCTATACCCAACATGATGAAGCTGCCGATCACAATCGTAACTATCATTTCCATTAAGGTGAAACCACGAGCTTTCATCAGTAGTTCCCTTTAATAGCGGTTAAAGTAAGGGGCTGCGTGTTCCCCGCAAAAATCCGTAATGTTACTTTTTTGTATTCGGTTATTTCATCGGGAGCTTTATCCGTCAGATCATCATAGGCAACGCTAATTTCTAATCTAAAGTTTTTGTACTGCTCAGTACTGTCCGCACCAAGTACATCACTAATATTCCCTCTAGGGATACCATCACACTGAGAAGCCGTTGTAGATGTGCTCCAACACCCGATATAGTCATCGACATCATTGAAATCACTAGGCGTTGTTTCCAAGGAACCGTCTAGTTTTTTATCCGCACCTAATTTATTTACGTCAGTGCAGCTCACTCCATTCTCACCACACCGAACGGTGCCACCATCAAAGTCGCTGTTTTCATCGAAGCCTCGCGCCAATATCTGAGACATGAAACCTTGGCCTAATGCGGCCGCGCGGGTTTGATAATGAGGGATGGCGGAATCTCGAATTTGAGGGACAAGAAAAGAAGTAAACGCCACCATCGCAATGCCCATTAAAACAATCGCGATGATCATTTCTATCAAAGTCATGCCACTAGATTTCTTCATGAGCATGTACCTTTAGAAACATAGCCTTGAGTATTAATTTCAACTTGGCAGCGGCTTCGACCATGCTTATCTTCAATCAGGATTGAAACCCCACCACTCGCTGAGTTTATTGGATTACCCAATAAATCAAACTCGATTGGATTAGTTACAGCATTGGTCAGTGAAAACTTTGCGGATTTATCAACAACCATGTCACTACGAGTGTCTTGTTCCTTGCTAGCCAGGCCGCATGCAGCACTAGACCCGATGCAAGAGCTTGTAATCGACAAACAAAAATTAGTGTAGCTAGAGTCCTCTCCAGCTTTGTAGCTACTAGGTAGGCACCTTTCAGGATAAGACTTGTTTGGGATGCTGATATTCGACTGCATACGATTCACCTGCACTTGGCGAATCACAGAAATCACGCGTTCTTGTAATGCATATGCAGAAAAACTGCCTGAGCCCATAAAACGGCTGGCTGCAAAAAGTGAAAGGATAGAGAGGAGAACAATCACGAGGATTAACTCCATTAACGTGAACCCTAATGCAGAGCTGCGAATTTTCATAACCCAACCTTAGGCTTAGAACAAGCGAAATAAGTATACGATGAAATTATGAGATTAATGATAGGTTTGTAACTTTTCGATTCGAAGTGTGAACAGACGAACAAACAACCAATGTCTAGTTATTTTGCCCTTTTGAACGGCCAATCTCTTCTTCAATTCGATCGTAAGTTTCTTTATTGCTCAGCGTTTCAGAAACGTGTTCAGCGGTCTGCTTGGTTTGCTCCCACTTCGCTTCGTAAGTTTCTGGCTCGAAGCTGATAAATCTTGGTAATACCACATAACCGATCACCCCCAAGATAATCAGCACAACCACAAACTCTATTGCACTAAGACCTGATGATTTACGCATATGAACTATTCCGAGATTCATCAAAATAAGGAGATAAAGGCCAGACTAGCTGGCCTTTGAATTCTTATGGTTTCTTACAACCATCAGTGACAGTCGCTTTATCATTAGCTACTACTTTAATTACAGCCGCAGCTCCAGACGTTGCTTGTTTATATTCAACACACGTAGAGTCATATTTAGGAATACCAAAATATGCGTACGTATCATTACCTTTAGATTTATTTTCTTTCTTCATTTCAAAATCACTGTCAGTGCCAATACCGTCAACAATTTTCGAAATATCATCTTCTGTTGCTAAAGGGTAGCCATAGATTGTTTTTATCTTAGTGCCATCCCCCAAGTCTAACTCAGTACCGTCAGCCTCAGCAGCGGTCTCAATACCAGCAATAGCAGACTTGCCATATACAATGCCGGATGCACCTTGGATAGCACCTTTTAAGCCTTCAAGTGTTGCATTACGAGCATCATCTTGCAGGTTAAGGAAACGTGGTGCTGCAGTTACCGCTAGAATACCTAGGATTACAATTACCACTACCAATTCGATAAGGGTGAAACCACCTTGTCTTTTCATTGTTTACTCTCTCTATGTAAGCATGCAGTACAACTGCAAAGTTTTGTTTAGGTCACGCGACCATTTTGGATATTGTCAAAACGGTTTGGGGCAGCAACGTTCACTAAAACTGACCGTGAAGTGGATACTGTATCTACCGCTTGAGCAGAATGACGATTCGCCATTATTCAGTTCATGCTGCAATGAGAAAAACACATTATTGTTTACCCTCGATTACAGCCTGTTACTTATGGTAATGATTGCATTATACCGACTTTCATTACCAATTATAGTGATTAGGTGTCAAAAAATTCACTCCGCCGACATTTCGACGTCTATTTTCAGTTGATTAGCAGTTGAGATAACTACAATCGACTGACCATTTTCATAAGTGTAGTGACAGACATAACGATCAGTTTTGATGGCTCCACTGATATCTATTAACTTGTTGGTCATTATTTTACGTTGGGGGTAATGCACCGCTAGCCAATAACCACAATCTAATACACCTTGCTGAGTAAAGGGAGACACTAACCCGTCCTCAGTCATAGTAAGGTTAAAACCATCCATCAGCATATGTTCTGGCTCGCCTTGTACTAGCCAAGCTTGACGATAACGCTGAACACTGTCTTGCATCCAAACTCTCGCTAACTTCGCTCCAGTTACTTGTGCTTGCTCGGTAACAGGACGTAATTTGACCGCCAAACCCACCGCCATAATCGTAGCAATAACCCCAAACACAATAAGCGTTGCTCGGCTTTGATTTTCAACCACCTATTAGCCGCCTTTGATGATGTCGAGCATTCCCCACATTGGTAAGAAGATACCCAATGCCAGCACCATGACCATGCCTGCGACAATCACCAAAAGTAATGGTTCTATTCTTGCGGTCAGCGTTTTTAGATCGTAATCGACTTCTCGATCGTAAAAGTCCGACACCTCCAGCAGCAACTCATCAATACGACCAGTTTCTTCACCTACTGCAATCATCTGAATCACCAATGGGGTGAATATTTTACTGTTGATGGCCGTCACTGAAATGGTGCTACCCGCTTCAATTGCGGACTTCATCTCAAGAATTCGGTTTTCTAAAAAACGGTTCCCTAAGGCTTCCCCGGCCAAAGCCAAAGACTGGTTAAGTGGCACACCTGATTTCAGCATCAACGAAAAGGTTCTGGCAAAACGAGAAAGCTGCGCACGATTAACGATATCGCCTACAATTGGCAGCCGAAGCCGAAACTTATCGAACTTCTCCCGACCATCAGCCGTCGCCACCCACGCTCTGAACACCGTAAACGCGCCAATCATTGCCACAACTAGCAACACCCAATAATTAACAAAGAAATTAGAAGTCGCGATCAAAATACGCGTCGGCAATGGTAGCTCAACACCAAAGCGCGTGAACATCGATGCAAACTCAGGGATCACCAAGATATTCAATACAAACATGGCGATGGTGATAAAGATAATGACAAACGTTGGATAACGCATCGCCGCTTTAATGCGTTTGCGAGTCTCAAGTTCCTGTTCGTAGTAATTCGCCAGTTGCAATAGCGCTTGGTCAAGCCGACCCGTATTCTCACCGACGTTGATCATAGAAACGAACAGTGGGCTGAATACTTTACTGTGTTGCTGCATCGCAGAAGACAAACCTCGGCCATTACTCAGTTCAGAAACGACATCTTCTAGCGCCTCTTTGAGCTGTTTGTTTTCGCAATTTTGCAACAAGCCACGCATAGAGCGCAGCAAAGGTACGCCAGCTTTAGTCAAACTAAACAACTGGCGAGAGAAAAGAATAATTACTTCCAACGGAATAGCAGGCACAAACAGCTTAGATAAGCTCACTTGGCTTTTTGCCGACTCTTTCTCTAACCGTACATTGAGCGGGATGACCCCTTTATTCATCAAAGCTTCCGCCGCAGCTTCTGAGTTCACTGCTTCGATTTTGCCGTTAGTGGATGAGCCGTCTAGCGTGCGGCCTTGATAACGAAAAGTTGGCATTCACTTACCTATATGAAAATGGGATCAGTCTTACCAGAAGCATCACCCTCACCTAGGGTCATCACTTCATCCAAACTGACGGTGCCTTGTAGCGCCAGTTCCATTGCAGAAGCAAGCAGTGGCTTATAGTTTTCTGAGCGGCGCGCGGCTTGCGCAAAGCCAACCGCATCATTGGCGCGCAATTTATCCATCATCTCTTGCTCAAGTTCGAGCATTTCAAACACACCGATTCGGCCTCGATAACCAGTCAAGTTACAGTTTTGGCAACCTGCGCCTTTATAAAAAATGGTGCTAACTTGATTTGGGAAACGCCCAGCTAACCACTGCTGGCGAGACTCATCTAAGTGGTCTTCTGTTTTACAATCTGGGCAAACTCGGCGCACAAGACGCTGCGCCACCACGGCTCTGACTGCACTAGCAACCAAGTAACCCGGCGCTCCCATATCGATCATACGTAACGCACTGTCGACAGCATCGTTGGTGTGGAGAGTACTCAATACTAAGTGACCCGTTAGTGCCGCTCGCAGACCAATTTCTACCGTCTCTTGGTCACGCATCTCACCAACAAGAATGATGTCTGGGTCTTGACGTAAAAAGGTTCTAAGAACACGCGAGAAAGTTAGATCGATCTTACTGTTAACCTGTACCTGAGTGATACGAGGCAGACGATATTCAACCGGGTCCTCTGCTGTAATGATCTTTTTCCCAGGTTCGTTGAGCTCACTCAATGCGCCGTAAAGCGTGGTGGTTTTACCGGAACCTGTCGGCCCGGTAACCAAAATCATGCCATGCGGACGCGCCAACTGTCGACGTAAGCGAGCAAGCAAGTCTGGCGGCAAGCCCGACTCTTCTAACGGACGCAAACCAGCGGACTGGTTAAGCAGACGCATTACTACAGATTCTCCGTACTGCGTTGGTAACGTCGACATACGAATATCAATTGATTGGCCACGAACTTTGATATTGAATCGGCCATCTTGCGGCAAGCGCTTTTCAGAAATATCTAGGTGTGCCATCAACTTCAGTCGAAGAACCAAAGCCGATGCAATATTCACTTCATTTAAGAGCGTTTCATGCAATACGCCATCAATACGCTGGCGCAAACGCAATACTTGATCGTCTGGCTCAATATGAATATCCGAAGCTCCAACCTGTACCGCATCTTCAAACATGGAATTAACCAGCTTTACAACGGTAACCTCTTCACTATCGGCTTCATCAATACCGTAATCAAAGCTTTGTACATCTTTATGCTCTTCATGCAGCTGTTCAGCAAAGGAGGCTATCTCTTTAGTACGGCGGTAATAACGGTCAAAGCTTGAAATAAGCTGACGCTCTGAAGCAACAATGAACTCAAGGTTGTATTGACCTAACAAGTTCATCAATGATTCTTGGATGAACAAGTCCGCAGGGTCACTCATAGCAACGCGCAGTGTGTCCCCATTTCGAGCAACGACCATCGCACGTAAGCGACGTGCGTGTACCTCAGGTAAAATCTGCACGGCTTCGGCATCCACAGGCGCACGACCAAGATCGATCAGTGGCAAACCAAGCTGCTGAGACAAGAAGTCCAACATTTGCTTTTCGGTAATAAAGCCAAGGTCAATTAACGCATCCCCTAGCTTCTGCCCGGTACTGCGTTGTGCGTTTAGTGCTTGCTGGATTTGTTCTTCAGAGACGATACCTTCCTCTACCAGAAGATCGCCCAAGCGTTTTCTCAACTGAATTTTCATTGTGCGCTCTCCAACTCTTTCAAGATGCTCAAACGGTCACGGATAAATGCTTGCGATTGATTCGAAATGCCAACTTTACCCAGAGCTTGGTTGTAAGAGTGAATCGCGGCAGTAAAAGCCAGGGCGCGCTCTTGTTGAATAGCCAAACCTAACCACCAGCGCGCGTTTTCCGGCTCACGCTGAGTTAGGAGTTGATAGCTCTCAAGCGCAATGTCATTTTGCTTGTGTTTTTGTGCCAATGCCGCACGCATCGCCAAGTAATCTCGACTTGGTACTGGAGGCAAATGAACAAGCGGGCTCAGCGCCGCTTCAGGTTGATTAGCTTTCACTAACAACTTAGACAAGGCCAAGCGGAGTACTTGGTTGTTCGTATCTAGGTTGATGCCTTCTTGAATAATCTCATATGCTTTACGCGTGTCACCTTTACCAAAGTACAACGCTGATAACTTTTGACGCGTGTCTGCATTCATTGGCTCATAACGCAACGCCTCGGCATAAGCCGATAACGCTGTTTGCATATCGTTAGCATCGAGTGCCTTTTCCGCTCGACTAACAGCCTTAAGGGAAAGCTGACGATGTGTAAGCTCAACCTGCTCAATACTCATTGAACTGTTTTCTGCTGTCGTGTGGGTTACGTGATCGTATTGTTCCTCGCTCGGCATCGTTGCTAACTGCGCGAGTAAAACTGAATCATCAGAGGCGATATTTATCTCAGATTTTGGCGTGAACCTATCAGTCTCTTGCATGTGAGGCTGTTGCGCGACCGGCTGTGTGGCTGGTTTAGTGTAAACCACTTGAGTTGTATCGGGCGTCATTTTACTCGTTGGCGAGTGAGTGCGCTCCGATGACACAATTGGTGAGACATTCACAGACGACAATGGCATAGCGTCGGTTTGAAATTGTGATAGCTCGCCTGAAGGGACAGGACCGCGAGAGACCGCCCAGCTACCAACCGCAAGGCTTAACGAAAAACCGGCGACAAGCCAAAGCCAAGGTTTACTGCGTGAGACACTTGGAATCTCCGCACGAGTAAGCTCTGACGGCGATGTTTTTTCAGCAAGTTCTGATAATGCTTTATTGATGGCACTCAAGGTTGACTCCATCCCCAAAATACGGGTGTTTTAAACTTAGGTTTACGGGCATCAAACGTATCGTGCATAGCGGCGTAAACGTGATGATTTTTCAATAGTGTGCAACGATCATTAAATGCAGCAAGCAACGACTTGTGACTAATTTGGTTTATCAAGCGCGGAATCCCCATGGATGAACGCCAAATCGCTTTTTTCTGTTCAATAGAAAAAATGTGCGCCCCATTGCCTGCTTTATCTAAACGATTATTGATGTAAGCCACGCCTTCATCGATAGAGAGAGGACGTAACTGGCAACTAAACGTAATGCGTTGACGAAATTGCCTTAGCTCATGGTTAGCCAATCTTTCATCCAACTCAGGTTGTCCGAATAACACCAATTGAATGAGCTTATCTTGTTCCGTTTCTAAGTTGCCAAATAGACGTAATGTTTCTAAAGCTTGTGGGGAAAGAGCTTGCGCTTCATCAACGATCAATACGGTTTTCTTTCCCAAGGCATGTACTTGAATCAAGTGCTCTTGAATGAGGGAAACGATACGCAGCGGATCATCGTTCTCGATACCCAACTCTCTGGCGACAGCAAACTGCAACTGTTCCCCATTCAACACTGGATTGGGTAAGTAAATAAGCTCAACTTCAGATTCAATCTGCTCGATCAGCTTACGGCATACCATGGTTTTTCCAGTGCCGACTTCTCCCGTCACCTTAATCACCCCTTCTCCCATTTGCACGGCAGCTAGGATGGTTTGGATCGCCTCATAGTGAGGGACTAACCCCAAGAACATTTCTGTATTTGGGGTTAACGAAAAAGGCTGAACTCGGAACCCAAAGTGTGACAAGTACATACTCGAATCACAAACCTATTGAAAAACAGAACCTTTCCCAGCGCTTATTGCGCATCTGGGAACCACTCTTGCAGCAGATCACGAGAGCGCTCTAGCTCTTTCTGCCAAGAGTTCACGCCAACTACGGTCGGTTTTAGCAAGATGACCAATTCTGTTTTCTCAGTTACGTTATTCACGTTGCGGAACAAATGCCCCAATGCTGGTACATCGCCCAAAAATGGGACTTTAGAAACAAGCTCACGATTTTGCTGTTTCATCAACCCGCCGATAACCACAACATCGCCATCTTTAGCACGAATAACCGAGTCTGATTCACGAATAGAGCTTTTCGCTAATGGCAGTTGGATGTTTTGGAAATCTCCGCCCAAGTTCAATTGCTTCACTTCTTCTGTAACTTCAATAACTGCGGGGTGAACATGCAGGAACACATTGCCTTTGTTATCAATTTGCGGAGTCACATCGAGGGAAATACCCGAGAAGAATGGCGTCAGTTCCACTTCAGGAACTGCATTTGAGTTTTCACCGTTGCCTGCATTACTCGATAGCTCGGTAACAAAGTACTCATCGGTACCGACTTTGATGACAGATTTTTGGTTGTTGGCAGCGGTAATACGAGGGCTCGAAAGGACGTTCAAGTCACCTTGCGTAGACATGAAGCTCAACACTGCATTGAAGTTACCATCCGAAATAGTCACGTTGGTTTGACCGCCCAAGAGCGTGCCAATCGCATCCAATGGTGGTAATGCCGATGCAGGGCGGTTGACTACGATACTACCCGAGTTACCAATTGACGCCGATAAGTTTGACCAGTTGATGCCTTGTTGGTAGCCATCATTCAACGTCACTTCTAGAATTTTAGCTTCAAGAATGACCTGGCGCTGCATGCGCTCCTGCGATACACCTAAGAACTCGCGTACTTCGCGAATATCATCTGGAAATGCTCGAACCGTAATAACTCCCGCTTGTGGCGTTACAACCACACTTTGCCCTTTGCCTGAACCAATTAGATTCGCAACAGCTTGCTGCAGCATAGGCCAGAAGTCACTCTCAGTGATGGTTTCAATGCGTGTACCACCCGTAGATGTGGTCGAGCTATCGTTGTTGTTTCCATTGTTAGAGTCTGACGAGTCAGAACTGTCTGAGCTACCACCAGAATTAGACGTACCAGCCGAGGTTACAGAGCCCGTAACAATGCTGGTTAATGAGCGACCAGAACGCTTGAACTGCAGGTAATCGACTGGAATGGTCACCGTACGCATACCTGCTGGGTAGATTTGAATAACTTTGCCAGACTTCACCACGTCATAGCCATACATATTCTGTACGACATTCAGAACTTCATCCAATGTCACATCTGACAAGTTGACGGTGATATTACCTTGTACCGATGGGTGAATCGCCACGCTGTACTCAGTGCCTTTCACTAATGAGGCGAAAAAGCTTCTTGCATCGACCGCATTCGCCTGAATACGAAAACGCTTCGAGGTGCCTTGCTCTGATGCAACGTTCGAGTCTAAATTTGGCATCAAGTCTGCCTCAACAGAAGAAGGGATTTCTTCCAATGTGCGGCTGTTCGCTTGATTAATCGATTCATTGAGCGCTTCTTTAACTTCCACTGGATTCCGATGACCCATTGAACATCCCATTAAAGAAGCAATCGTTATTCCTACAACTAATTTGCGCATATCTGATCGGGCTCTGGTTATTATTGTTTTACGTTTAAATCAAAAAGCTCTAGGTCCCACTGACGGTTACCACGCTTTAAAGTTACAAATTCACTATTAATGCTCGCGACGCGATAACCCTTAAATAGCTCGCCTTTTTCGACAAGTTTGTTATCCATAATCGCGATACAATCAGTACTTGGCTTACACACAATACTGTTGAGCTTAGGCAGTCGGTACCGTTTAACTTTTGGTTTCGCTGACGTTTCAACCGCTGGTTTTTCCCAACCAAGTGGGGCCGTTGGGTCTTGGTTTGCCCAAGCGGTTCCTGCCGCTGCCATAACAAGCAATGAGATGATGAGTTTGTTAACCACCAATAAACTCCTCTCTAGATCCTAGTGTGTAGACTTCTAATACAAGCTTCGCTTTCGGGTACTCTTCGACTTTATAACTAAAGCTGCGCCAGTAATAACTCGCAGGAAGGCTCTCCAATTTATTCAGATAATTAGCAATAGAAAAATAGTCACCAGTCAGTTCCATACGAACAGGATGCACGTAGTAACCAGAGTATTGCGATGCTTCTTTATCTTCCGTTATTGGCTCAGATGGCAAGGTTTGCAGAGACAAAAGGTGAATGCCACTTTGCTGCTCCAACACATTTTCAAGCAGCTCAGCCATTTGCGAAGGTGTAATAAGATGCTCGATGATCTCCGCTAATTGCATCGAAAGATGCTGACTCTCAGCTAACAGATTAGATATCGCGCGATCAATCTCAGCATTTGGATCTTTCTTAAGTTGCGCCTGAATACGTAGCGTATCGATTTCAATCTTTTGATTGGCTTGCTTTAAATTACTTAGTTGCCTCTCATTACTGATGATCTCGTTAAGCTTTGGCTCCAATACCAGCGTAAAGAGCAACATGATCACGACAACTAAACCGCACAATGCAGTGAGCACTTTTTCACGCGTACTCATTTCGCCAAAGCGCCCTTCTAATGAGAGCCAGAATTCGTTCATTTCTCTTTATCCTCGCGCGTTTTTAGTTCAAACGTCACAATATCCTTATCATTTCGACCTATTTTGACGTCGTCAAACGTTCGGCCAACCAAGCTAATTTCATTTTTAAATAGGCTGACCCAATTTGGCACTGAGCTCGGTTTTTTCGCTAGTCCCTTCAGGTCTAAGGTATGGGTATTGATTCGAATTTCGGACAAAGAAATTTCTTGGTTTCCTAGCTTCGCTAATGATTGCATCACGCCAGAGTAACCCGTGCGTTGCGAGTCATCGTATTTCCCGACAGCTTTAAGCGAGTCTCGCTTCGCCTTGACTTCACGCTCTAAGCGGGCTTTAGCTGCCAGCTTATTATTGTCAGGTTGATGTTTACGTAGCTTGACTTGATAACGTTCAAGCTCTGACTTCATGATATCGCCTTTACTTTTTACAATAGCAATCTCATCTTCCAAACCGCTGCTCTGCCAAGTGACATAACCGTAAGAAAATAGAATTGCAGCCGCCGCAACGCCCCAAGATAACGCGATATTTTTTAGCGTCAGGAGCTCTTTTTTCGGTTTTAAGTAATCGGGATATAAGTTGACGCGTCGAGTATTTGAAGTAGCCGCAGTGTCAGCCAAAACATGCCCTGATAGCTCATGTTCTGGTGGTAATAACGGTGAAACCTTAGTACTTAAACGGTAGTTCAGAGCCTGAACAAGCTCGCTCTCATCCTCTTCATCACAGCACACTTTCAATTGATGTAATTGCACGTGGCGTAACTGAGATGAAAGATAGTCAATCGAACGTTGCAGTTCTAACGACAGACTGTCCATCTGTAAATCGCTAGACGGAACCCCCGTTAACGGTGGCGTCACACTGCGAATAGAGCGGTGGAACGCAATAGTATTTTCGACAAAAGCGCTTATACGGAAATGACCACGCACACTGCGTTGTAATAATAGGAAGTTTCCTAGTTCACCAGCAGTCTCTCCCCAAATATCGTCTTCAGGAAGAATGGCTTCTAATGGTAACTGGGCTCGACTGGCCAGTAACACAATCTTATCCAATATTTTTCGCGATAAGACGTATGCTTGCACTTTGGTTGAATTCGGTAACTCGACCGCATCGGCAATAATGTCGATAGCACGCTCAGAGATCAGTTCTTTCAACAAAAACGGTAATGCGGCTGGCCATTCTTGACGCGGCATGACCGGTTTGTCGATTTGGTACATCTGGTAATAGTTATGAGAAAGAATAACCGTTAATGAATCATACGCACTCGCTGCAACGCTCAATGCTTGCTCAACGGCTTTTTCCCAATTGGACTCAGAAATATCAAATTGGTATGGACGACTACTTTTGATTGAAGATGATAAATAAACGGCGTCTGGCTGAATAACCAAAAAGCAGGAGCGATCACCACTAGATGATCGCTTAAGCTTGTCGAATAGTGCTTTGAAGTCCATGATTATTATCTTTATTTTTTCCGCCAGCGATTTCGTCTTCCCAATTTAACTTGGGATTCTGATTGAGAATTCGGCAACGCTTGGGGACGAGGAAGAAACTGCTGCTCCGCAGAAAAGTAACGCCCTTGCCCACCATAAACCCCGAGCTCAATTAATGTGTTGAGCTCGTTCTGATTCTCAATTCCCACTGCTATAATTTTAGTTTTACTGTTTGCCGCCGCACCTAGCATACTGCGGACAAATAGCTGGTTTTCATGTCGTTGGTCGATTTTTGCTACTAAACTGCGATGAAGTTTAAGGTAACGAATGTCCACTTCTTTTAAATAGTGAGTGCTGACGATGGTACGCCCAGCCTGCCCAACCATTAAGTGGCACCCTAAACCGGCCAGCATTTTAGCGACTGGTCGCATAAAGTCTAAGTGTCTTACAAATTGTGCTTCAACAAACTCAAAACTGAGACACTTTCTCTGCTCACGTGACAACTGTAAGAGTTCATCACGAAACCATTTAAAGTACTCTCGGTTAGAAAATGGCGTTACATTCAAATTGAGCGCATACGATCTTGAGTTATCAAAATTATCCTTAAACTCTCTTAAGAATTTATTAATAACCGACTTATCCATTTGCGCTTCATAACCAACCTGTCTGATCGCAGAAATGAACCGAGATGCTTTAACAATCCCATTCTCAGGATCGCGAATCCGACATGTTAACTCTTCATATAATGATTTTTTATGCGTCGCGTCACTTATTGGGTGCACAGATTGTGCGTAGAGTATCACACTTTCAGGTGTAAGTGCTGTGTCAAATAACGTTCTCCACCTCACACTTCCGCGAGCTTCTTCATCGTGGTTCCATTTTTTGAAGCGACTCCAATTATTGTTATTTTGTAGTTGCGCACTACGCAAAGCAGTCTCAGCTTCATCAATGATTTGGCTGTGTCGCTCACCTTCTTTATAAGTGGTGATGCCAATATGGCACCAGTTGTCTGGATCAAGTGGCTCTGGCGGCATTAACTTTTCTAACTGGCGAATGCATTGCGAGGCAAGGTTAGCCACATCTTTCGCACTTTGGTGCGGTAGAAAAAGCGCAAAATCAGCATCGTAATAACGGGAAAATACAACATCTGGGTATCGTTGAACTAAATTGGACAATAAACTCCCAACTTCAACAATAAACTCATCCGTAATTTGCTTATCTTGCTCTTCTTCAACCAGTTTCCAGTCTTGAATACGCACTAGCAACACGGCGCCGCGAGCCCCACTTTCTAGTAACGCCGATTCCAACTTGCTATCAAATAACACTCGGTTAGCGGTACCGGTTAGCTTATCAAGGAAGGTTTGAGTTCGAATAAAGGTATCAAATCGGCTTCGCTCTTGACGCGCATCTTGTAACTCTTCGATTAATACATCGAGCGCTTCACTGGCGGTGTAAGGCCATTCTTTTTTGTCACCTTTAGCATACTGCTCCACCCTACCAGCCAGGATCATTCTGCCTCGCTCTTCGAGCATTTCGGAGCCTTCTAATTGCTCTTTAAGCCATGCCACGCCGCGCATTAAGCAGAAGATGATCAATATAACGGCAAGCGTGATCGACCAAAGCGCCTGCATTGAGTAGCTGTAACCTAAGTAAGGGGGAATTGCTTTAAAGTGAATCGTGTAATCTTGATTGTGAGTCAGCTGATACTCTGCCTCAAACAAGACTGACGCTTCCATTTGATGAGAAGTATCTTTGAAGCGATAAACAACGGCGTTGTTGGTCGACAACGTCATTTCGACAATATTGGAAGCCTGCAGCATTTTCGGCATCCAGCGCTGCATAGAATAAGCGGCGTCAGGATCTTCCATCTCCTTGTCGACCACCTCTACGATCCCTTCTAAATAATGGGTGAGATATTCCTGCCCAAGACGTTTAAAAGAGAGGGTGCCACCGACAAACAAGATAAACATGGCGCAGATAACGATCATGGTGACAAAGGCCACCAGCCGTGTGCTTAACTTAAGAGTTGGGGTATACCTCATGAATACCAAATTCCTTTTTTATTCATCATATACCTTATTGAAATATTTATACTTGATAAGAGTTCATCAAACAATCGGATTAGTCTGATAGTGAGAGGCTGGAGCATAAAGAAAATCACACTCATTGATAAGTTTTATTGTTACGCCTAACCTTGCCAAGATAAGCCTGTGAGATCATTAGATTGCGACAATAAAAAAGGCCGCGATATTCGCGGCCTTTTCGATTCAAGCATAAGCAGAATTTAGAACGGGATATCGTCGTCAAAATCCATTGGTGGCTCATTGTACTGCTGCTGTGGTTGCTGCGGAGCCTGTTGTTGTGGTTGCTGTTGCTGAGGCGCATTGTACTGCTGCTGAGCTGGCTGTTGAGGCTGACCCCATCCACCTTGTTGCTGCTGTTGACCGCCCATTGGTGCGCCGCCACCTTGAGCACGACCGCCAAGCATTTGCATAACACCATTGAAGCCTTGAACAACGACCTCAGTTGAGTAGCGATCTTGGCCACTTTGATCTTGCCATTTGCGAGTTTGCAGTTGCCCTTCAATGTAAACTTGAGAGCCTTTACGCAAGTACTCACCTGCTACTTCCGCAAGTTTGCCGAACAACACAACACGGTGCCATTCCGTTTTTTCGCGCTGTTCGCCAGTCGCTTTATCACGCCATGAATCAGAAGTCGCAATAGTAATGTTTGCTACTGCACCGCCATTCGGCATGTAACGAATTTCAGGGTCGTTACCTAGATTCCCCACCAAAATAACTTTGTTAATTCCACGGCTGGCCATGATGTGCTCCGTTTCACTCTGGATATATAAAATTTTAGCGCATTAGAATAGCACGCTTTAATGTTTTGATTAAAGTCTAATACCATTGTGATCTATTGAGTCATCCTCTAGAACCCAAATCGTATTTCAACTTACGTGTGTAGCATTTTTGATTCGCGTTGCAGACATCGTTTCGTGAAGCTTTGAATTCGAACGCATTTATTCAGTAAAGCGATGGTTATGGCCTCTCTTTAATGCCAGTTTATGGCTTCTATTGAACCCAGGGAGATTGGAACACGTGAGAAAGTCGGCTTACGCAAGAAAGCTATTTCTGATCAGTATGGAAGATAATGCGCAAAAAAAAGTGGCGGCACTCGAAAAGTACGTTGATATGAGCATCCCGGTGATTTCAACCGCAGCACTCATGGAAGCCAAGCCACAACACCGTAATAAAATTCTACTGATAGACTTCAGTGAACATAAATCACTTGTTCAATCGATCAAAAACTTGCCTCTTGTATGGAAAAACTTTGAAACCGTTGTCTTCAACGTGCCTAAAAGACTAACCACGGATGAACTTCTTTCATTTGGTCAATTAAAAGGTGTGTTTTATTCTGAAGATACGCTAGAGCAAATTGGAGAAGGGTTAAAAGGCATTGTTAACGGTCAAAACTGGCTGCCGCGTAATGTAACCAGTCAACTTTTACACTATTACCGCAATGTCATTAATACTCATACAGCACCAGCTACGGTAGACCTAACCATTCGTGAGCTACAAGTACTGCGTTGCCTACAAGCTGGCGCCTCGAACAGTCAGATGGCCGAGGAGTTATTCGTCAGTGAATTCACCATCAAATCGCACTTATATCAGATATTCAAAAAGCTATCCGTAAAGAACCGAGTACAGGCAATCGCCTGGGCAGACCAAAACTTAATGTCATGATGCAATGTGAGCGGCTCTGATAACTGAAATGACGAGTCGCTCATCTTTTTTCCGCACCGAGTCTCACATTTTTTCCTACTTTATTCATGATTCATTGATACCTCTCGTGTTAAAGTTATGCGCAGATTCTTGATAAAAACGAGATAGGATATTCCCCCAATGATAAAAAAATGTCTGTTCCCTGCTGCAGGCTATGGCACACGCTTCCTACCGGCAACGAAATCTATGCCAAAAGAGATGATGCCAGTCGTGAACAAACCGCTTATTGAATACGGTGTCGAAGAAGCAATCCAAGCTGGTATGAACGGCATGTGTATTGTGACAGGTCGTGGCAAGCACTCGATCATGGACCACTTTGATAAGAACTACGAACTGGAACATCAGATTAGCGGTACCAACAAAGAAGAGCTGTTGGTAGATATCCGTGAAATCATTGAATCTGCAAACTTCACTTATATACGTCAACGCGAAATGAAAGGCTTGGGCCACGCGATTCTAACTGGACGAGAATTGGTAGGCGATGAGCCATTTGCTGTTGTTCTTGCTGATGACCTTTGTGTGAACGAGCAAGAGGGCGTACTGGCTCAGATGGTGGCACTATTTAAGCAGTTCCGCTGTTCTATCGTTGCAGTGCAAGAAGTACCAGCCGAAGAAACGCACAAATACGGCGTTATCTCTGGTGAAATGATCAAAGACGACATCTACCGTGTAGACGACATGGTAGAAAAACCAGAGAAAGGCACGGCGCCTAGCAACCTTGCTATTATTGGCCGCTACATCCTGACTCCCGATATTTTTGAACTGATCGAAAACACTGAACCTGGTAAAGGTGGTGAAATTCAAATCACGGACGCGCTGCTTAAACAAGCAAAAGCGGGCTGTGTATTGGCTTACAAATTCAAGGGCAAACGCTTTGACTGTGGTAGCGTTGAAGGCTACATCGAAGCAACTAACTATTGTTTTGAAAACCTGTATCTAAAAGATGAAAAAACCTCTGAGCTAGGTAAGCACGCAACACAAAAAGCAGTATAAAGCATCGTCTTAGTACGAAATTACTGTATCGAAAGCCCAGCACAACGCTGGGCTTTTTACTTTACTGTTTTTTTATCCAGTGATTTTCTTTGCACATTTCTCACACTATGTAATACTTGCCCCACTTGGTTATACATAGAGCAAAAACGATGGATAAAATAGAAGTTCGCGGTGCCCGAACCCATAACCTTAAAGACATTAATCTTACAATCCCTCGCGATAAACTGATTGTCATTACTGGACTAAGTGGCTCCGGTAAATCCTCTCTCGCTTTCGATACATTGTATGCAGAAGGCCAACGACGCTACGTAGAGTCTCTCTCTGCCTACGCTCGTCAGTTTTTGTCTCTGATGGAAAAACCCGATGTCGACCACATTGAAGGGTTATCACCTGCGATTTCTATTGAACAGAAATCTACTTCTCATAACCCGCGTTCAACCGTCGGTACAATTACCGAAGTCTACGACTACTTACGTCTATTGTATGCTCGTGTGGGCGAACCCCGCTGTCCAACGCACCATGCCCCTCTTGCTGCGCAAACCATCAGCCAAATGGTGGACAAAGTCCTAGAGATGCCGGAAGGCAGCAAAATGATGCTATTGGCGCCTATTGTCAAAGAACGTAAAGGGGAGCATGTTAAAACGCTTGAGAACTTAGCGGCTCAAGGCTTTATTCGTGCGCGTATTGATGGAGAAACTTGCGATCTTTCCGATCCTCCAACCCTTGAGCTACATAAAAAGCACACCATTGAAGTTGTGGTAGACCGCTTTAAAGTTCGTCCAGACTTACAACAGCGCTTGGCCGAATCTTTCGAGACAACACTCGAATTATCAGGCGGTATTGCGGTTGTCGCGCCAATGGATGGCGACGGTGAAGAGATTATTTTCTCCGCCAACTTCGCTTGTCCACAATGTGGTTACAGCATGCAAGAGCTAGAGCCGCGACTTTTCTCATTCAACAACCCTGCTGGAGCATGTGGCACTTGTGATGGTTTGGGTGTTCAACAATACTTCGATCCAAGCCGAGTCATTCAAGATGATTCATTAAGCTTGGCACAAGGTGCGATTCGCGGTTGGGATCAAAAGAACTACTACTACTTCCAAATGCTCACCTCATTGGCCGATCATTATGGTTTTGACCTCCATGCCCCTTTTAATTCTCTGCCAAAGAAAACGCAAGATGTCATTCTAAAGGGCTCAGGTCGTACTGAGATTGAGTTTAAATACATCAACGATCGTGGCGATATTCGCGTTAAACGCCATCCATTCGAAGGTATTCTGAATACCCTAGAACGTCGCTATCGTGATACAGAATCCAACTCTGTCCGTGAAGAGCTTGCAAAATACATCTCCACTAAATCTTGTTCAAGCTGTGGCGGTACTCGTCTACGCCTCGAAGCACGTAACGTGTTTATTGCTGATACGACACTACCTGAGATTGTTGAACTCAGCATTGCTGATGCATTGGAGTTCTTCCATTCCTTGAAACTGGAAGGTCAACGAGCCCAAATCGCTGAAAAAGTGATGAAGGAAATCAACGACCGCCTGCAATTCTTAGTTAACGTCGGTTTGAACTACCTAAACTTATCACGCAGTGCTGAAACCTTATCAGGCGGTGAAGCTCAACGTATTCGTTTAGCAAGCCAAATTGGTGCAGGTCTTGTTGGTGTCATGTACGTCTTAGATGAACCGTCGATTGGCCTCCACCAGCGTGATAACGAACGACTCCTAAAAACACTGACTCATTTGCGCGATTTAGGTAATACCGTACTTGTGGTAGAACACGATGAAGATGCGATTCGCTGTGCAGATCATGTCATAGATATTGGTCCTGGTGCTGGCGTACATGGTGGTAATGTTGTTGCGGAAGGCACCATGGAAGAGATAGTCGCGAATCCGAATTCTCTGACAGGTCAGTACTTAAGTGGTGTTAAAGAAATCGCAGTACCGAAAGATCGCACGCCGCGAGATCCGAAAAAAACGGTTGAGCTATTAGGCGCTACAGGTAATAACCTTAAAAACGTTAATCTTTCAATTCCTGTTGGGTTATTCAGCTGTATTACAGGAGTATCTGGCTCAGGTAAATCAACGCTGATTAATGATACTTTCTTTAAAATTGCGCATACCCAACTTAACGGAGCGACAACGGCTCAGCCTTCACCTTATAAATCGATTAAAGGTCTAGAGCACTTCGATAAAGTCATCGATATCGATCAAAGCCCAATTGGCCGTACACCTCGCTCTAACCCTGCAACCTATACGGGGATCTTTACACCAATCCGTGAACTGTTTGCAGGCACACAGGAGTCGCGTTCTCGCGGTTACAAGCCGGGCCGTTTTAGTTTTAACGTACGCGGTGGTCGTTGTGAGGCCTGTCAGGGTGACGGTGTTATCAAAGTAGAAATGCATTTCCTACCAGATGTTTATGTGCCATGTGATGTGTGTAAAGGTAAACGCTACAACCGTGAAACTCTCGAAGTACGTTACAAAGGTAAAACTATTGATGAAGTGCTAGAAATGACGGTCGAAGATGCACGCACCTTCTTCGATCCAGTTCCTGCCATCGCTCGCAAACTACAAACACTGATGGATGTGGGTTTGTCGTACATACGATTGGGTCAAGCGGCAACAACACTCTCCGGTGGTGAAGCACAGCGTGTTAAATTGGCGCGAGAGCTATCCAAACGTGATACAGGAAAAACCTTGTACATTTTGGATGAACCAACAACCGGCTTGCACTTCCATGATATCCAGCAGTTGCTCACTGTACTGCACAGACTTCGCGACCACGGAAATACTGTCGTGGTGATCGAGCATAACCTGGACGTCATTAAGACTGCGGACTGGATTATCGATCTTGGTCCTGAAGGGGGTCAGGGTGGCGGCGAGATAATCGCTCAAGGCACTCCGGAAGATGTGTCGCAAATCGAGGGTTCGCACACAGCTCACTTCCTCAAGCCTATGTTGAAGTAGAAAAAACAGGTAAAGTATCGAGACCAGCAAGTGCTGGTCTTTTTTCATTCAAAACAACGCAATAACTATGGCTACTATACATGTAAGTGGAACAAAGCTTTCTCCCGAAAAAGTACAGGTTCCCCTCAATCGCAAGTTTCTCATTGCCTTGGCAACACTATTTGTGTTGGCAATGCACTTTTTCATGCCCAACCCCGGCGGTTCGGGGCTTTCGCTTTCGTTCAATGCGACAACTTGGATTGCTTTTAGCTTTGCATTAGGCATTGGGTGTTACCAACTCGCGAATAATCGAGTGCTACGTTACTCAAAACTAACCATCGGCTTGTTCATTAGTGCTCTTATCATGACAGTGCCCATTCTGTACCCAAATGCGAATAGCAGCTTGGCAGCCAATAAGCTCATAGGCCTGTGGTGTGGTGTCCTGTTCTTTATTGTTTTACAACAATTTCATTTCAGTAATAAACATCGCCAACGCCTATTATGGTTCATTGTCCTTGCGGTTGTTATCGAAGCCATTTTTGGTCTGGCACAATATCTGTATCTCAAACCAGGCAATCCGTTTGGTTACGACACGGTGGCCAATCGTCCTTATGGTATTTTCCAACAGCCCAATGTAATGGCCAGCTTTCTTGCGACAGGGTTGGTGATTGCCAGCTATTTACTTGCACGTCAGCCCTACAAATACGACCGTAAGTTAAGTGATGTTTACCTTCTCTATGCCGTGCCAGTTTTAACTTTACCACTAATTGTGGCGTTGGCTTCACGCACTGGTTGGTTAGCCTCGGTCATCGCCGTGTTGTTGGTCATTCCATACATGTACCGCTTTGCAACCAAAGGGCGCTTTATCCGCTGGGTTGTGTCACTTGTAAGTGGGCTCTTACTCTCAGTCGTTGTCATGCATCTTGCCTTTCCTGATGGAGGTGGGTTAGCCGCAGAAAAAGTAAATATGGAGTCTCCTCGAGCGTATACTTTTCCGCAAACATTAGACATGGTGATTGAAAAGCCTTTTACTGGTTATGGATATGGCAAGTTTGAATCTGAGTACATGCTGTATACGGCTCGTCAACATGCCCTAAATGAGAATTACCCAGCTGGTTTGCCAGCCATGGATCATCCGCATAATGAGCTACTATACTGGGGAGTAGAAGGTGGCTTGCTGCCAATAATCGGCATCTTCTTAGCGATGGCACTGGTACTGTATCGAATCTATCAAGCCAAACGCGGAACTCGTCTTGCGTTGCTGGCCTTGTTTATACCTATCGTATTGCACTCGCAACTGGAATACCCTTTCTATCACTCTCTCGTGCATTGGTTGATCTTCGTTATCCTGCTGTACTGGGTCGATCAGCGCGTCTCTCGTTATCGACAAATCGGCTTTAGTAATGTGACCAAAAGCTTGCTGCGTGTTTTTAGTTTGGTACTTCCCGTTGCGTTTACGTTTTACATGGTAAGCGCATTGCATACGAACTATGTATTGACGAAGTTTGAGACCACTAGGCCAACTAACCCTGATATTCTGAATCAAGTCAGTAACCCTGTAGTTTGGAAAGACAGGTTTGATTGGGATGTCTACAGCACGTTTTTAAACCTTGGGCTGTACCAACAAGACGCAACCTTGATTCAGCCTTATATCGATTGGTCGCTAAAAATCATCAAAGATAAGCCTCGCCCTGCATTTTATAATAATTTGATTTTGGCCTACCAAGGCTTAGATGACTCAAGTAAAGCGGAGCAAATTAGAGCTGAAGCGCAGTTTTTGTTCCCGAAGATTGATTTCAGTGACGTCAATTACCAACCACCTTCTCAAGCTATCTCTGCCTCACCAACCCCCACTTCAGGAGCTGAGTAATAAATACAAAAAAAGCGAAGAGATGACCTTCGCTTTTCTTTATCTCATTGCTGTATGATTTTACTCAGTGAGTGACTCTTCTAACGCTTTTAAGCACAGCGCAACGTTTTCAGATCGAGCGCCGTAACCCATTAAGCCAATACGCCACGCTTTACCAGCTAATGCCCCAAGGCCTGCACCAATTTCTAGGTTATAGGTTTCTAGCAAGTGAGCACGAACTTTTGCTTCATCAATTCCTTCAGGCACGTAAATCGCATTTAATTGTGGCAACCGATGGGCTTCGTCCACAACAAATTCAAAGCCTAACTTTTGTAAGCCATTTTTGAGTTTTTCATGCATCAGTTGGTGACGAGCCCAAGCGTTTTCTAATCCTTCATTTTTCAGTATCAATAAAGCTTCATGAAGCGCATACAAGCTATTAACTGGCGCCGTATGATGGTAACTACGCTTACCTTCTCCACTCCAATACCCCAAAACTAAACTCTGATCGAGGAACCAACTCTGTACTGGTGTTGTTCTTGCTTGAATCTTTTCAATCGCGGCAGGAGAAAACGTCACTGGTGAGAGCCCAGGTACACATGACAAACATTTTTGACTACCAGAGTAAACCGCATCCAGTTGCCATTCATCCACTTTTAACGGCACACCACCAAGCGATGTCACCGCATCAACAATAGATAATGCATTATGCTGTTTCGCCAGCTTACCCAATGCTTGAGCATCACTGACTGCACCAGTTGAGGTTTCCGCATGCACAAAAGCAAGAACTTTTGTATCTGGGTGCTGTTCGAATGCTTGCTCGACTTTATCAATGGAAACAGGCGTCCCCCATTCATCATCGACGATAACAACTTCACCACCAGCACGGACGACATTTTCGCGCATGCGTTCACCAAATACACCATTACGGCAGACGATCACTTTATCGCCTTTCTCGATCAAGTTTACAAAGCAGGTTTCCATTCCTGCACTACCAGGCGCTGAAACCGCAATAGTGAACTCATTGTCAGTTTGAAAGGCATACTTCAATAGCTGCTTGAGCTCATCCATCATACCGATAAACAGAGGATCAAGGTGACCTACAGTAGGACGGCTTAGTGCTTGTAACACTTGAGGATAAATATCAGAAGGACCAGGTCCCATTAAAATACGGTGAGGTGGAATAAAGCTTTGGATCGACATGTCAGCTCCTTGATTATCTTTTATCCTGAGCATTCTAAAAGTTCTATTCAATAAGATGGCTCAGGTGCAGGGTTCTTCACCCTAATAGATTTTTCCTCTATCAGCAATTAGCCGTAAGTATGGAGGTCAAACCAGTGTCACAAAATCGTTAATAAAAAACACCATAAAGGTTGAAATATTGATTGACATTAAGGCCTCAAAACCGTTCAATGTTTGAGCTTTATGTAGAAGAGGAGCGCTACCCAGGTAGATGATTTGTGGAACCGCAATTCCAACACCAATCATTGAGGGGGAGTAGTGCCGAGGTAAGTCAAAGTTGCAGGATTTGACTTGTCGGTTGAATTGGGCTGAATCCCATCAACTGTCATCAGCGCAGTCTGATGAAGGGCTTCTGAGGGTAAATTTTTCAAATAGCATTCTAAATACCTCTCTTTTTGCTCTGTTCCTTTTCTCACTAAACATTGGATGTACAATTTTTTAGGAAGTCGTGGGAGAACGCAGTGAGCGCATTTAACGTAGCTAAATTCGGTGGAACCAGTGTTGCCAACTTTGAGGCAATGAGTCGTTGCGCCACCATTATCGAAAACAATCCAAATACTCGCCTGGTCGTGAGCAGCGCTTGCTCTGGCGTCACCAACCTATTGGTAGAACTCGCCAACGGTGTTCAGGATCAAACGCACCGTACTGAGCTGCTGCAAAATCTGGCCAACATTCATGACGCCATTTTAACTCATCTCGAAGACAGCACGAAAACTGCTGCCGAGGTGTATGGCATATTAGATACCGTAACCAGCCTGGCCGAGGCTGCATCTATCCAAGCTAGTGCGAAGTTAACCGATCATTTAGTCGCATGTGGCGAACTCATGTCGACGCATATTCTAACTCAGTTAATGTGTGAGCGAGGCATTCAGGCTGTGCGCTTTGATATCCGCGATGTGCTGCGTACTGATGACAACTTTGGTCGCGCGGAGCCAAACATTGAAGCAATTTCGACGCTTGCGCAAGATAAACTCGTACCACTTTGCCAACAATCCGTTGTTGTTACTCAAGGCTTCATAGGATCTGACGAAGCAGGTAATACAACAACACTAGGTCGAGGAGGCAGCGATTACAGCGCCGCCTTAATTGCTGAGAGCGTCAAAGCGGCAGGGTTAGAAATCTGGACTGATGTTCCGGGCATCTACACAACAGACCCGCGAATTGCGCCAAAAGCCTCACCAATTCCTGAGATCAGCTTTAGTGAAGCTTCAGAAATGGCTAACTTTGGCGCTAAAATCCTTCACCCTTCTACGCTAGTACCTGCATTGCGTCACGACATTCCGGTATTTGTGGGGTCATCGAAAGAGCCTGAAAAAGGGGGAACTTGGATTCGCCACCAAGTCGAAAGCTCACCGTTATTCCGTGCGCTAGCTTTGCGTTGTAACCAAACCATGGTAACGCTACGCAGCGCCAATATGTTCCACGCATACGGCTTCTTAGCAAAGGTCTTTGAGATCCTTGCAAAGCATAAGATATCTGTCGATTTGATCACAACATCTGAAATCAGTGTATCGTTAACACTTGATCAAACCGATACATCCGGCGGCGCGCCGCAGCTGCCGCAAGCTGTACGAGAAGAGTTAGAAGAGTTATGTAAGGTAGAAGTTGAACGTGACCTATGCCTCGTTGCCCTAATTGGTAACAACATGAGTGAGAGTAAAGGCTACGCGAAACAGGTTTTTGGCACGCTAGAAGATTTTAACCTACGCATGATTTGTTATGGCGCTAGCCCTCACAACTTATGCTTCTTGCTCCATGAATCAGTATCGAAACAAGCCATACAAAAACTCCACACTGAGTTGTTTGAGAAGTAAGTTCAACTCAATAAAACAAAGGGCTGCGTATCTGCAGCCCTTTGTCGTTTCATTAGTTGTTACATTTGGACGAGGTAAACATCAATTTAACCGTTAATGTTTGGCCCTAACCATTTTTCAGCCTCGATCCTATCCCACCCCTTACGATCGGCGTAACTCTCTAGCTGATCTTCTTGGATCTGTGCGATCGCAAAGTAACGTGAGTCAGGATGAGAGAAATACCAACCAGAGACTGACGCGCCCGGATACATTGCATAGCTGGAGGTTAGAGTCATGCCAATATTCTCTTCCACATTAAGTAGCTCCCAAAGCGGTCCTTTTTCAGTATGCTCAGGGCACGCTGGATAACCTGGTGCAGGGCGAATACCTTGGTATTTTTCACGAATGAGATCATCGTTAGATAAATCTTCATCCGCAGCATAACCCCAAATTTCTTTACGGACACGCTCATGCAAATACTCAGCAAACGCTTCGGCTAGGCGATCCGCCACCGCTTGAATCATAATTGCGTTGTAATCATCTCCCTGTGCTTTGTATTCATCAGCAAGCTCTCGTTCACCAATACCACCAGTGACAGCAAATGCCCCTATCCAATCATGTTTACCCGACTCTTTAGATGCGATGTAGTCGGATAAACAATAGTTGAATCCTTTTGGTTTCTCGGTCTGTTGTCGCAAGTTACGTAATACTTTCACAACGTCGGTACGAGTTTCATCAGCATAAACTTCAATGTCGTCCCCCACGCTCGCAGCAGGGAATAAGCCACACATTCCACGCGCTTTTAACAGGCCTTCTCGCTCAACTCGATCAAGTAACTCGTTGGCATCTTCGAATAAACGTTTTGCTTCTTCACCAACTTCTTCATGTTGGAAAATTGTTGGATACTTACCCACAAGTGACCAAGTCATAAAGAATGGTGTCCAATCGATGTATTGACGTAATATAGCCACATCAAAATCATCGAAGATATGAATGCCAGGCTTAACAGGCACTGGAGGGGTGTAAGCTTCCCAATCGATAGCAACTTTATTCGCTCGAGCAGCTTCTAATGTCACTGGTTTGGTTCTCGGTTTCTTTCGATTATGTTGATCACGTACTCGTTCGTAATCAGCTTCAAGTTTTTCAACAAATTCAGGGCGACGTTCATCTGACAAAAGAGAAGTACATACGCCCACTGCACGTGAGGCGTTGTTCACGTAAACCACTGGATGCTTGTAATTTTGCTCAATCTTAACTGCTGTATGGGCTTTTGACGTTGTTGCGCCACCGATGAGAAGAGGTAAGTTAAAGTCGAGACGCTCCATCTCTTTTGCAACATGCACCATTTCGTCTAATGAAGGCGTGATCAACCCTGATAAACCAATAATATCGACGTTTTCTTCTTGCGCTACTTTTAAGATCTTTTCGCAAGGAACCATGACACCAAGATCGATAATTTCGTAGTTATTGCACTGCAATACAACGCCAACGATATTTTTCCCGATATCATGTACATCACCTTTGACCGTCGCTAGCAAAATCTTACCGTTTGTTTGTCCCACCTGCTTTTCTGCATTGATGTAGGGCTCGAGATGCGCGACTGCTTGCTTCATCACTCGGGCAGATTTTACGACCTGAGGAAGGAACATTTTACCTTCACCAAACAAGTCTCCGACGACGTTCATCCCATCCATTAGTGGGCCTTCTATCACCTCTAATGGCTTTGAAGCATTGACACGAGCTTCTTCGGTATCATCAACGATAAACTCGGTTATTCCTTTCACTAACGCGTGTTCTAAACGCTTTTCAACAGGCCAGGTTCTCCACTCAAGTGCAGAGGCATCCTCCTCTTTACCTACCCCTTTGCCTGCGTATTCCGCCGCGATATCTAACAATCTCTCAGTGGCGTCATCACGACGGTTAAGAACGACATCTTCCACAGCCTCACGCAATTTTTCAGGCACGTTATCGTAGATTTCTAACTGACCCGCATTCACAATCCCCATATCCATACCATTTTTAAAACAGTGGTAGAGGAACACCGCGTGAATCGCTTCACGTACATAGTTATTGCCACGGAAAGAGAATGAGACGTTAGAAACACCACCAGATATCATCGCATGTGGTAAATCACGTTTGATATCGCCAACGGCTTCAATGAAATCCACCGCGTAGTTATTATGCTCCTCGATCCCCGTAGCAATGGCAAAAATGTTTGGGTCAAAAATGATGTCTTCTGGTGGAAAGCCCACTTCATCAACAAGAATTCGGTAAGCGTTGGTACAAATTTCTACTTTGCGCTCACGTGTATCTGCTTGCCCAATCTCATCAAACGCCATCACAATCACAGCCGCACCGTAACGGCGGATCAACTTAGCTTGTTCAACAAATTTCTCTTTGCCTTCTTTGAGAGAGATCGAGTTAACAATGCCTTTGCCTTGGATGCACTTAAGACCGGCTTCAATAACCTCCCACTTGGAAGAGTCAACCATGATTGGTACTTTTGAGATTTCAGGTTCTGACGCACAAAGGTTTAAAAAGCGAACCATACAAGCTTGTGCATCCAACATGCCTTCATCCATGTTGATATCGATAATTTGAGCGCCATTTTCAACTTGTTGACGAGCCACATCGAGCGCTTCATCGTACAGCTCTTCTTTAATCAAGCGCTTAAAACGCGCAGAACCGGTTACATTCGTACGCTCACCGACATTGATAAATAAAGAGTCTTTATCAATCGCGAGTGGCTCTAAGCCAGACAAGCGACAAGCAACGGGAAGTTCAGGTAATTGACGAGGGGCGATATTTTCAACCGCGAGTGCCATTTGGCGAATGTGCTCAGGAGTTGTACCACAACACCCACCAATCAAGTTTAAAAAGCCACTTTGAGCCCACTCTTTAACATGCTTAGCCATATCTTCTGGCGACAAATCGTATTCGCCGAATGCATTCGGAAGCCCAGCATTTGGGTGAGCGGAAACAAAAGATTCTGATATACGAGAGAGCTCTTCAACATAAGGACGCAGCTCATCTGGACCAAGTGCACAGTTCAAACCAAACGAAATCGGTTTAACATGACGTAATGAGTTGTAAAACGCTTCTGTGGTTTGACCGGATAATGTCCGACCGGAAGCATCAGTAATAGTCCCCGAGATCATCACAGGTAACTCAATACCCATCTCTTCAAACACACTTTCAACAGCAAATGAACAAGCCTTAGCGTTAAGCGTATCGAAGATGGTCTCGATAAGAATAAGGTCTGAACCACCTTTAATAAGCGCTCGAGTCGATTCAGAGTAAGCCTCAACTAACTCGTCGAAAGAAACATTTCGATATCCGGGATCATTTACATCAGGAGAAATAGAACAAGTTCGGTTTGTCGGCCCTAAAACCCCTGCGACATAACGTGGTTTATCGGGTGTTTTTGCGGTCCATTCGTCTGCAACTTCACGTGCAAGCTTGGCAGCTGCAAAGTTAATTTCTTCACTTAGGCTTTCCATCTCGTAGTCAGCCATCGCAATGGTTGTTGCGTTAAAAGTGTTGGTCTCAAGAATATCTGCACCCGCTTCTAAATATGCAGCGTGAATTTCCTTGATAAGTTGAGGCTGACTTAGAACCAACAGGTCGTTGTTACCTTTTAGATCACAATGCCAATCCGCAAAGCGCGTTCCTCGATAGTCTTGCTCTTCAAGTTTGTACCCTTGAATCATGGTTCCCATACCACCATCAATCAAAAGAATACGTTGCTTCAATTGAGCTTCAATCTGTTGTCTTACGTTACTTCCCACAGTACAGCCTCATTCCTTTAGTTATCTTTCCATCCTATCACACAAACTTCAGGAGTCTAGACGTCTAAACGTGGAATTAATGATTATTTTATCTCCTTCTTAACTTACAAAATAATCACGAAAAAATGTTTGCTATTTAAGCAGCATCAGCCGAGAATTCCATTCATAAAATGTTACAAATAGAGAGCTCTATGTCGGTCTATCATACTTTATGTTTTCTATCCGCAGCTGCGATGCTAATTGCTTTTGTAAACAGCAAGATAGGAAAGATGCAAACCACCATTGCGATTACCGCAGGTTCAATGGTGCTTTCACTTCTAATCTTAATTGCGGGTCAAAACAACTGGTTCCATCTCACCGAAATTGCGACGGAGACGGTCACAAGGATTAACTTCGAAGATTTCTTGCTCAAAGGCATTCTTGGCTTCTTACTATTTGCTGGTGGACTAGGCATCAAACTCCCGAACCTTAAAGATCAAAAGTGGGAGATCACTGTTTTAGCCCTTGGAGCTACACTGTTTTCTACGTTCTTTATTGGATTTGCGCTGTATGGGTTTTGTCAGTTAATTGGCATCCAATTTGATTTGGTCTACTGCTTACTATTTGGTGCTCTAATATCGCCAACTGACCCAATCGCTGTATTGGCTATTGTGAAAAAACTAGATGCACCTAAACGTATCTCCACTCAGATTGAAGGAGAATCGCTCTTCAATGATGGCTTCGGTTTGGTTATCTTCGTCACTCTATTTACGATTGCATTTGGCACTGAGGCACCAACTGTAGGTAGTGTCACCTTACTCTTCATCCAAGAAGCTATCGGTGGTATCACATATGGTTTCGTCCTCGGTTTGCTATTTCACTACTTGATCAGTGCCACCGATGATCACTCAATGGAATTGTTACTTACCATTGGTGTCCCAACAGCAGGTTACGCATTTGCTGAATACATCCATGTATCAGGCCCACTCGCGATGGTTGTATCCGGTATTATGATTGGCAACTGGACACGCTTTATTGGCTTTTCAAAAGAGAGTGAAGATCACCTTGACCATTTTTGGGAGCTTGTTGATGAGTTCTTGAATGGCGTGTTATTCCTACTGATCGGCATGTCGATGCTGCTATTTGAATTCCACAAAGAAGACTGGATCATGATGGCTATTTCAGTCCCTCTTGTACTAGCAGCTCGCTATCTAAGTGTATTTCTTTCTTACATAGGCTTTAAACGTTACAGAAAATATAATCCATGGTCAGTGCGTATTTTGACGTGGGGCGGTTTACGCGGAGGCCTAGCACTAGCGATGGCACTTTCTATTCCATCTGGTATTTGGGTGATTCAAGATAAGTTAATCGATGTAAAAGAGATTATTCTTGTAATGACCTACTCCGTCGTTGTTTTCTCTATCCTCATTCAAGGCTCAACAATCACTCCAATGATTGAAAAAGCAAAAGCAGAAGAGAAGAAGATGGAAGAGAACAACCAAGCAATAACCACTCCGGAACATACGGAGCCAGTGGACTCTTAAAGACACGTAACTTAATAAATAAAAAGCAGCTACCTAGCTGCTTTTTTCATAACTAATTTTCAGACTCCCCTTCAAGGACGAATGCTCCTTATTCTTTGATATACCTTCAAATATACTAAGAATCGCTACGCTACATTTTCATAGATACTAACTATTGCCGATAGATAGTATTCATAGACGAGCCTTTTAATTTACCCATTTTCATCTGTATCCTTCTCTTCCCTTGGCAATATAGGCTCCTCGCAAATATCAAAGCTAAACTTCCACAATACTTAGCAATGAGCGAGTTTGTATTTTTATGAGAAAGAGGCATTTAGGGTAATTGCGTTCAGAACCCAAACAGGTTAGCAACCTCACCAAGATAAAACTGAGCTAGCATTCAGGTAGATCAAAGCCTTAACAGAAATGTAGCCCCCCTCCCTCTTGATCTCAGTGAGACTAAACTTGTATTCAAAGTCGTCCTGTTTTCAAATTAGAAACAAGCGACACTTCAAACAATTAAACTCTGTCACATAACTAGATTTTCTAATATCGAATAAAAGGAGCTTTGGTGAATGAAGAGGCTCAAAACTAGCGCTCGAGACTGCAGAAACCACACAAAACTGCGTTCCACTTCACTCATAACAGGGCTTAGAAAGCATAGCCAGAGGGAAGCCTGCCTCTCGATGCAAGGTTTCAATATGAAAGTGGATTTAAGGTAAGTCGGGGAACCAAAACGAAAAAAGCCTCAGTCTTTCGACTGAGGCTTAATATAAGTGGCGGAGTGGACGGGACTCGAACCCGCGACCCCCGGCGTGACAGGCCGGTATTCTAACCAACTGAACTACCACTCCGCAGTGGTATCACTCGCTTTAATAAGCAAGCGTCCGCTTTTGTCTTCACTTTTCGAAAAAGTGAAAATAAAACTAAAGCCTGGCGATGTCCTACTCTCACATGGGGAAGCCCCACACTACCATCGGCGCTATTTCGTTTCACTTCTGAGT